>DASZCB010000569.1:0-2897 GCA_035943575.1 Rhodanobacter sp.
GACCTACCGTGGATTGCAGGGCGATTCCTTCCTGGCGCTGACGCAGGACGACCTCGGGCTCCTGATCGAATTTCACGCCTTGCCCAGACCTGTCGTTTCGACGAGAGCCAGCAACTAGTCCGAACGCGTGGAGGCCGCCAGCCGTGCGCACACGGTGGCAGTGTGGTCGTCCGCCGGAAACGCGCATTCGATCCGCAACTCGTCGAGCGTCACGTCGCGTGGCATCGAAAACGTCGTGATCGTTTCGAAGAAGCGCAGTTCGCCCGCACTGCTGCGGAACACCAGCGTGAGCACCGGTGCGGGTTCGTTCTTCAGATCGCGAAAGCGCCAGCGCGCGGGCACGTCGGGGTATCGCAACACTTCGTCCAGCAGCTTCTGCGCCGTCTGATCGGACGGAACGGCAGCGAGTTGTTCGTGCAGATGGCGGATGAATTTCTCCGCAACGTCCGGCCAGTTGACGATGACCGAGCGAAAGTCCTCCGGGTCGAACACCTGGTGCAGCAGGTTGGCATGCGGACTCTCTCGCCCGTTCATCAATAGACGATTGATCCTGACCGCTGCGGAGTTGGCCATAAGCACATTCCAGTGCCGATCCAGCACGAAGGCGGGATAGGGTTCCTGGTGCGCGATGATCAGTTCGATCGCCTGCCGCATCCGATCGAGTGCGGGTGTGGCGAGTGGGTTCTCTGCGTACTGGGGAGCGAAGCCGCCGGCGATCAGCAGCGCGTTGCGCTCGCGCAGCGGCATCCCGAGCGCGTCGGCGAGCCGGGCCACCGTCTCGCGACTCGCCTGCGCTTTGCCGGTCTCGACGTAGCTGAGGTGCCTGGTCGACATGCCTGCCTGCAGTGCGAGTTCGAGCTGACTCATGCGCCGCGCAGCTCGCCATTCGCGCAACAACGCGCCGATAGGTGGGTGTGGTGAACCAGCGCTCGCTTGCTTGGGAGATCTCATGTCGACCGGCTTGAAGGGGTGGAGGTGGTGGACTATGAGGCCAGAGACACTGTTCCTGCTATTTCTTCGACTGACGTTTTCTTGAGCGGCGTTCGGCTTCCCGATGCAATCCGATCGGTAACGCTCATACTCAAAGGCCGCTCTCGATGCGAGTGCCGTCCTCCAACTGCACCGACTTCGGTTTCCAGACAACGGTGAATCGGCCAGGCGACGCGTCCATGAAAGCGCGTTGCTCGTTGCTTACCTGTTGGTGGATGTTTGCGCAGCGGATCTCCGTGCGGCTGGCTGGATCGATCCTGTCCTGTGGTCCTGCATCGATCCAGCAGAGATCCAGGGGCAGGATCTCGTCGCGGTCCTGGGCCTCGAGCGAACCGGTCACGGCAACGATCGCCTTGCTACCGAGATTGTGCAGCGACACGGTGACGACGAAGATCGTGGCCTTGTCGCTCGGAAGCGCGGACTTGATGCCGTCGACCGGTTCGAGTGGCTTGATCAGCTGGCGCGGCGACAGGATCTCCGTGCGCTGGACGTCCGCTTCGACAAGGGCACGCAGCGGTGCCATCGCTTCGTCGCGCGCAGCAGCGTTCTTTGCCGCCACGGCTTCCTGCGCGTCACGCTTGATGTCCCAGGCTTTTTCCAGGGCGATGGCTTCGGCAAAGGTGCGGGCGGTGAATGGCTGCTCAGGGTCAGCCATCGAGGGCAGGAGGACGTCGCCATGGCTGCGTTTGACATAGGCTTCGACCAAGGCGCGGTCATCTGCTTTCAGGCGTTGCATCGCCGATTCCACGGAGGAAAGGTCCGTTGTCCCGAACGGCAATGCAGTGCGCAGCGGATCGTGGCTGCGGTGAAAGAGGAAGGCCAGCAGGATGATGGCCACGATGGCGCAGACAATTCGCGTGAAGCTCAACGGCTCATTCCCCTGGCGTGATGTCGCGATGATATTGAAAGCTCTGTGTGCGGGAAATGGCGGTTCGACGAACGCACGGGCATGAATCGACATCGCGGACAGAAAAAGGCTATGGATTTTGCCGAACGTGTCGATTCTGCCATTGCTCATTCGTTGCATGGATAACTGCGGGGTTTACGGGATGCGGGATCGTCCGGTGTCCGGCCCAGTCAGCCAACTGCAGGAGCATGACGATGCGATTTCTTTCCATGATCCGGATCAATGAAAACAATGGGCTGCGGCCCAGTGAGAAGCTCATGAGTGATATGGGCAAGCTGCTGGAAGAGGTGACACGGGCTGGCGTCATGCTCGACACCGCGGGGCTCAAGCCAACGTCGGAAGGCGTGCGTATACGGCTTTCCCACGGAGAGGTCAGTGTGGTCGACGGCCCGTTCACCGAGACCAAGGAAGTGATCGGCGGTTACGCGGTGATGGAGACGAAGTCGATGGAAGAGGCTATCCACTGGGCCACGCGCTTTCTGAAAGTTCACGGCGACGAATGGGACATCACCTGCGAAGTGCGGCAGCTGGAAACCCATCCGATGTAACTGGGGCAGGGCTGGTGAGTGGCATGGTCGGGAAGTCACGGCGGGAGAGCCAGTAGGGCCTCCCGCAGGTTTGATTCCGTTGCCCTGATCAAGCCGCTTTGATCGGTATCGGCAGACAGGGGGCTGCAGCTCCGGTGTGCGGATGCATCAGTCCTGGTAGTCGAGCTTCGGATACCAGTCGGTGCCGCGTCCTTCGGGTGTGGTGTCGAGGATGGTCCACAGCGGCATCAGGTCGGGGGCGCCGCGCGGATCCTGGCCGGGGTCGGCGGTTTCGGAGCCCATCTCGCCGCTCCAGAAATGCCGGATGTTGCCGTCGCGGCGGGTGAACACGTTGATGGCCGCGTCGTCGCCTCCGTTCTTGTCGATGCCGTGGTAGTCGCGGCTGTAGTTACCGTTGGTATCGGAGTACAGCGTGAGGTCGCGCCAGCCGCGCTCCTTCGCGAAGGCGAGAA
>DASZCB010000570.1:0-3631 GCA_035943575.1 Rhodanobacter sp.
CTCTTGCGCGAGATTTTGTCGATCTCGTCAATGTAGACGATACCCGACTGCGCCTTCTCGACGTCGTAATCGCACTTCTGCAACAGCTTCTGGATGATGTTTTCGACATCCTCGCCGACGTAGCCCGCTTCGGTCAGCGTGGTGGCGTCGGCGATGGTGAAGGGCACATTGAGCAGGCGCGCCAGCGTTTCGGCCAGCAGCGTCTTGCCCGAACCGGTCGGACCGATCAGCAGGATGTTGGACTTGCCCAGTTCGATGTCATCGCTCTTCTGGCGCGACTCGATCCGTTTGTAATGGTTGTACACCGCCACCGCCAGCGCTTTCTTGGCGCGGGTCTGGCCGACCACGTACTGATCCAGCGATTCGCGAATCTCGCGTGGCTTTGGCAACTGGGTGCGCCCGGAGGCGGCCTTCTCTTCCAGTTCCTCGCGGATGATGTCGTTGCACAGCTCCACGCACTCGTCGCAGATGAACACGGACGGACCCGCGATCAGCTTGCGCACTTCATGCTGGCTCTTGCCGCAGAAAGAGCAATAGAGAATCTTGCCGCTGTCGCTGGAACGCCCCTGCCGGTCGTCGCTCATACTTTCGATCCCGCTGGTAAATCTGAATGCATCGCGAGAATAACACAGGGCTCCGCGTCTGCCTGCAGACGCAGAGCTCATCTCGTGACTCTGGGGTAGAACCTGGGAATCAGGCCGATTTCACCGTCTCGCCGGCGCGCTTGTCGAGCACTTCGTCGATCAGGCCATACGCCTTCGCATCAGCGGCGCTCATGAAGCGATCGCGCTCCATGTCCAGCTCGATCTTCTTGAGCGGCTGACCGGTATGCTCGACATAAATGTTGTTCAGCCGTTCGCGGATGTACAGGATTTCCCGCGCCTGGATCTCGATGTCGGTCGCCTGCCCCTGCGCACCGCCGGAGGGCTGATGGATCATGACGCGCGAATTGGGCAACGCGAAACGCTTGCCCTTGGCGCCCGCCATCAGCAGGAACGAGCCCATGCTGCATGCCTGACCGATGCACATCGTGCTGACATTCGGCTTGATGAACTGCATGGTGTCATAGATCGCCAGGCCAGCCGTCACCGCACCACCCGGGCTGTTGATGTAGAAGTTGATGTCCTTGTCCGGATTTTCCGACTCCAGGAACAGCATCTGCGCCACGATCACGTTGGCGACCTGATCGTTGACTTCACCGACCAGGAAAATCACCCGCTCCTTCAGAAGGCGCGAGTAGATGTCGTAGGAGCGCTCGCCGCGAGCCGTCTGTTCGACGACCATCGGTATCAAATTGAGGTTCTGGATCTGATCCATGGCCATTACGGCTCTCCGGTTGATGTGCCTGACAATCTGTCGTCGAACCCGATATCGAATCGGACCCGACGACAAGGTACCTGATTCGATCAGGCGTTGGCGGGGCGCATCACGTCATCGAAGCTCAGATCATGCTGGGTGGTCTTGGCATGTTCCGCCACCCATTCAGCCACCTGATCTTCCATCACGCGATTCTGCAGCCCAGACATCAATTGGGGGTCGCCGTTGTAGAGTTCAATGACCTTCTCCGGCTCCTCGTAGGTCGAAGCGATCGCGGCGAGCTGCTCGGCAATGCGCTTGCGGTCGATCTTGATCTCCTGCTTGCGCGCGACCTCGCCCATCAGCAAACCGGCAATCACCCGCTTGCGCGCCATCGGCATCGCGGCCTCGATCAACTGCGGCGGCGGCTGCTGACCCTGCGGCACGCTGCCGGCAGCCATGTTGCGTGCCTCGCCCTGCACCATCAGTTTCGGCACATCCAACTCGGCGTGTGCGTCCGCCAGCTTTTCGGCCACTTCGGACTTCAGGCGCGCCATGAGCGCCGCCTTCAATTCGCGCTCGAGGTTCGCGCGGACCTCCTTGCGGAAGGTCTCCAGATTGCCGTCATCGATGCCGAACAGCTTGGCAAACTCACCGTCGAGCTCGGGCAGTTTCGGCGCCTGCACCTTGATGATCTTGAAGCCGACCTTGGCGGTCTTGCCGGCCAGCTGGTTGTTGCGGAAATCCTCCGGGAAGGCAACCTCGGTATCGAAGCTTTCGTCAGCCTTGCGCCCAGTCAGCGCCTCATCCAGCGCCTTGAACAAGGTGCCCGAACCGAGCACGCTACCGGCACGTTCCAGACCTTCGGCCGGGAAGCGGTAATCACCCGTTTCGGCTGTGTATTCGAACATCACGAAATCACCTTCGGCCGAGGCACGATCCACCTCGTCGAAGCTGCGGCGCTGCTGGCGCAAAGTCTCCAGCATCTTGTCGATGTCGGCATCGGTCACCACTGCCGCCGGGCGGTTGATCTCCAGTGCAGCCACGTCGACCGCAGGAAACTCCGGCATGATCTCGAACGTCGCGGTATAGGCGATTTCACCGTTTTCCGGCTTGCCCGTGGTGTTGATCGCCGGATTCGCGATCGGCTGCAATTTTTCCTGCTCCACCGCCTCACGCAATGTGCTGCCGATCAGGTCGGACAACACTTCGCCACGAACCTGCTCGCCAAAACGCTGCTTGATCACCGTCGTCGGGACCTTGCCTGGACGGAAGCCCTTCAGGCGAACCGTACGGCCCATTTCCGCAATACGCACGCTCACCTGCGTCTCGAACCGCTCCGCGGGAAATTTCACCGTGAGCTTGCGCTCGAGTGTGCCGATGTTCTCAACCGAAACCTGCATGACGTCTCCTGGTACTACCTGAGTTGTGGGCCTGCCACAGGCGCCATGGCGACAAATGTCGCCTGCAAAAACAACAAGGAAACCTTCCGGGCATGGTGCGAAAGGGGGGACTCGAACCCCCACGGGGTTAACCGCCAGAACCTAAACCTGCCCGCTTAGTCCTTGAAACAGCCACTTAGCATACCAAGAGCCGCCATGGGTGCCAAATACAGGTGCCGCGAGTGCCATTGGGTGCCGTTTTGGGTGCCGCGGTGGGTAAAACGCACAACCTAGGGGAGACGATGGAAGAGAGAGAACCTTATCTCCCTTTAGGGTCTCCTTTAGGTCTCCAGTGTGTCCCGCAACAACCTCATCTTCCAGCCTCGGTGCCTCACGGTGCCGGGGCTTCTTTATGTGTCCAGGAGAACCACCCATGAGCATCGTCATCGGCACCACGTCTGTCCGCTTGGACAGTGCCGGAAGATTCAGCCTGAACGACTTGCACCTCGCAGCTGGAGGTCAGCACAAGCACCGCCCGAGCTTCTGGCTCCAGAACAAGCAGGCGCAGGAAATCATCGCCGACCGCCTAATCTCAGGAAATCCTGAGTTACCGCCTGTGGCCGCACAGCGTGGACGTTATGGCGGTACTTGGGCCATCAAGCCCCTTGTCTACTCCTATGCCATGTGGGTGTCCCCGCGGTTCCACAATCAGGTGGTGGACGCCTACGACGCGATGGCGCGTGTGGCTGATCCAGGGCACGTAATTCCCACCACCCTCGCACAGTCCTTACGTGACATGGCAGACCTCGTTGAGAAAAACGAGGCACTGACGAAGCAGGTAGCGGAAGCCGCCGAGCCGATTGAGTTCTTTGGAGCCGTCGCCGTCGCCCCTGGAACGCAGACGTTCCGCGAGGTCGGCAAGGTCTACGACATGTCTGACCGCCAGCTCATCT
>DASZCB010000571.1:0-19359 GCA_035943575.1 Rhodanobacter sp.
CGCGCCCTTGTGCATCGCGACATGATCGGTCTTGTCGCTCTTGATCTCGTACTGCGGATCGGCCTCGCTGCAACGATGCGTGTGACCTTTGTAGTCAGTATCGCGCGTGTGCACCTTGATGATCGTTCTGCTCACGTGACCGGCTTCGGAATTCCAGCGCACGTGATCGCCGACTTTGAAAAGATGGCTCATGGTGGCTCCAGTAGTGGCAGATCCGGAGGCCATTGAAGCAGATCGTTTGTCTAGTTCAAGTGGAGCCAAGTTGGCCGAAGGGACTCCGTGATCGGGAAGGCCGGGTGTCAGCGATCCGGGAACTCAACCTGACCCCGATAGCCACCCCGATAGCCGAGCGCCATGTTAAGCCACAGCCCCTTCTGTATTTACAAGATCGCAGTGGATTTGACGGCTCTCAGTCTCGTTTCTATGAATACTGAAACCATTATGAATAAGAGCGTTCTTCACAATTTCTACGTATCGCGAGTATTTTTCACTTCTGCGTTTCTGCCAAGAAATTGGAGTAAAAACGCTTAGTGGAAGCAAGCGTACCCTGCTGCCATTGACGGCCAGTGAAACATCAAGATGCGTTCCGTCCACATCGTGGCCGTTGGATCCAAAAATATCCTCAACTTCATCGCCTCGATTTGCATAGGCGAACTTGAATAGAGCGATTCCGGTAGTTCGAGAAAGCTTGCGCAACCGCCCTAATTTAGACGCACGTGGCTCATACCCCCTCGTTAATATCAAGCTGATTTCGCTGGGGATATCAGCTTGCACGATTTGCAGTCTTTCGAGGGCGATAGGGGCAACAAGAACTTTTGAAGAAGGCCATCGGGGACGGATCTGGAGTCCTCTATAGCTACCTCGTGTTAAACAGATCATTGACACTCTTGACCGCCTTTTGTTGTGACATAACGCTTCTTAGTCCCCAAATCGAGGCATATGCATCGGATACTCTGGATTCGAAGGCGCGCCGTCAAGCGATTGAGACCTGGGTGGAGTCAATGCCTTATTGATGGCTAGGTACACCGTCGTCATATTGCCACATTGCATATCGCGCGAATCGAAGCGTCAAGTTCTATCACCTGCAATCCGGTTGATAAATGTCGTAGTTCCGGCCGCTAGATGTAGTGTTTGGGCAGATTCACCCCAGCCGCAACAACTTTCTCACCGCCGGCAGATTGCGCCGACTGATCTCAGGACTGAGGTCGGTGCCGTCGAGGCGTGCCAATACACGACCGTCGGCGAGGGTCTTGATGCCGAGCAGGCGCAGCGGCGGCACCAGGCAGTTGCGGTGCAGGCGGATCAGTTGATCGGGGTAGGCTTCTTCCAGCTGGCGCAGGGATTCTTCGATCAGCAGTTCGCCGCGGCGGTGTTGCACGACGACGTATTTCTCGTCGGCGAGCAGGCAGATGACTTCGGCGAGCGCGATGCGTACCTGTTCGCCGCGCAGGCGGCCGTGCAGGTAGGCGGTCGGCTCGAGTGGCGCATCGGCGAGCCGGCGTTGTGCGCGCTGCAGTGCATCGCGCAGGCGTTCGAGTCGTACCGGTTTGAGCAGGTAGTCGACGGCGCCCAGCTCGAACGCCTTCAACGCATGCGCTTCGTAAGCGGTACAGAAGATCACCTGCGGTCGCGCGCGGCCGGCCAGCCGTTGTGCTACGGCGGTGCCGCTGAGACCGGGCATGTTGATGTCGAGCAGCAGCACGTCCGGCTGCAGTTCGCCGAGCGCGCCGAGCGCGGCTTCGCCGTCGCTGACGTTGCCGACGATTTCTACGCCTTCGCATTCACCGAGAAGGGCGGCCAGTCGCGCGCGCGCCAGCGGTTCGTCGTCGACGATCAGTGCGCGCATCACTTGGAGGCTCCCGGCAGTTGCAGCAACACCACGAAGCGTTCGCCCTGCGGCCCCGCCTGCACTTTCGCCAGCGGCCCGTAGCGATAGGCGATGCGTCGGCGCACGCTGTCCAAGCCGTGACCGTTGCCGGGGGCGGGTGGCGTGGTCGGCAGCGGGTTGCTGATCTCGATGCGGATGCCGGCTCCGTCACGCTGGCCGCGCAGGAGCACCTCGCCGCCTTCGCGCAGCGGCTGGATGCCGTGGCGCACCGCATTCTCCACCAGCGGCTGCAGCAGCAGGCGCGGCAGCGGAAAATCGGGCGGCAGATCGTCCAGTTCGCGTTGCACGTGCAGACGCGCGCCGAGGCGCAGCTGCTCGATCGCGAGATAGCGCTCGATCAGCGCGAGCTCGTCGCCCAGCGTGCCGTCGTCGTTGTCTTGCTGGCCCAGTGCGGCGCGGAATAGTTCGGACAGATCCTCCACCGTGCGTTCGGCTGCGGCGGGATCGACGCGGATCAGCGCGGCCACGGTATTCATGCTGTTGAACAGGAAGTGCGGGCGGATGCGTGCCTGCAACGCCTCGACCTGTGCCCGCGTCACCGCGGCCAGCCGTGCCTGCCACTGCGCCAGCACATAGAAGTAGCGCAGCATCGCGGCGCCGAGCAGGGCAGCGATCAACACGTTGTCGCGCACGAACATGCCCATGCTGCTTGCGATCAGGTGCATCTGCAGCGCGCCGTCGAGCCAGCGTGCTACCGCACTGGCGGCCAGCACGATCAGCACGATCAGCAGCCACACGCCGATATACGGCGCATGCCCGGGCAACCGTTGCAGCAGGGACCGCAACTTGCACAGCGCCACCGCGATCACCAGCGCCAGCCAGCTGACGAACAGCATGCCGACGCTATAGGCAGACCAGTCGCGCTGGTGGTCGCGCGCCAGCCACATCACCGTCACCGTCAGCGCACCGACGATGAACAGCGCGAACAACGCCGGCAGCTGGCAGAAATCCGGCAGCGGGCTTTGTTCGGTGCGGACGCGTGCTGGCGTGGGTACGTGCATGCGGGCAAGTATGCCGCACGATATTGCTGCCGGGCCGGTCTTTTGCAGCGAATCTGAAATCCGACGCGGTCGCCGCCGGGTGACGCTCAGCCCAGCCGCTGGCCCAGCCATGCGCGCAACGCCTCGATCTCCTCGGCGCAGCCCGAGTGGCCCATCGGGTAGGTATGCCAGTCCAGCGGATAGCCCAGCGACTGCAACAGGTCGCGCGAGTCGATGCCACGCTGCAAGACCACCACCGGATCGGCGGTGCCGTGGCCCCAGAAGATCGGCGTGGCCGCATTCGCCGTGCTGCGTTCGGCGGCAAGGGTCGCGTACATCGGCAGGTAGGTCGACAGCGCGACGATGCCGGCCAGCTTTTCCGCATGACGCAGGCCCGCGGCCAGCGCGATCGCACCGCCCTGCGAGAAACCGGCGAGCACGATCCGTTCGCTCGGCACGCCACGTTCGTTTTCGCGTGCGATCAAGGCTTCGGTGGCGGTGATCGAGGCGCGGATCCCGACTTCGTCCTGTCGCGCGTGCTTGTCGAAGCCGTAGATGTCGTACCACGCGCGCATCGACATGCCGTTATTGATCGTCACCGGCCGCACCGGCGCATGCGGAAACACGAAACGCAGCGCCGGCCACGCGGGATCCACCAGCTCCGGCACGATCGGCGCGAAGTCGTTGCCGTCCGCGCCGAGGCCGTGCAGCCAGATGATGCTGTGACGCGGATTGACGGCGGTTTCGTGTTCGACGGCGGGCAGGGGCATGCAGTACTCGGTAGGGTCAGGGGGCGTTGGTGATCGTGGCGACGGCGCTGGGTTGCAGCGGACTGTCCAGTGCAACCTCCTGCTCGGAGGGTAATGGAATAGCGGGCTGGGTGGCTTCGGCGTCCGCTGTCGCGGCTTCCTTGCGCGCGGCTTCGCGCAGGATTAAGGCTTGCTTCCGGGTGAATGTCTGATCATAGATAGTGAAGTTCACCGGTATGCGCATATGCGTTGCCACTGGATGACCGTCGACTTGCTCCGGGGTGGCATGCCAGTGTTGGGCGGCCGTCAGTACGGCGTTCTTGAAATAGCCAAGTAGTGGCCAGTCTTCGAACTTGCTGCTCACCGTCATGTCGGTCAGATTACCGTCCGGTTGAACAGTGACATCGAGGATGGTGAACGCCGATTCGTGCGCACGGATTGCATCTCGGGGATAACTTGGGAATACGGTCGACCTATTGAGGTAGGGGCCGTTGCCCATGAAGCTGATGCGCAAGTTGTACTGCCCGTTCGTGTTCGGCAAGGCCTGCAACTTGGCACTGATGAACGTATGCGCCGGCACCGGTCGACCATTGAGCTTGGCTGCCGTGAATTGCCACTGCTTCACCGCGGCAGCCAGCACCGGGGCGATCGATGCGGGTACGTCCGGGTCGACCTGGGTGGCAGTGATGTGCCCCTGGGCATCCACATCGGCGCCGACACTGTAAGTCTGTTCGCGCTTGTCGGCGGCCTGCGCCGTCAAGGAACAGGCCAGCAGAAGCGTGGCCGCACTGAGCATGACGCTTTTCATGGTAATCCCCCATCAAGTGACCGAGCGGCGGCGCCTCGCACCGTGCGAGCGACCATCATGCCGCAGTGACGACGTGCGGGGTAGTCAACATACTGTCGCTGTGTTCACGGCGTAACGCCCAGCCCCAGCTCATGCGCGAAGAACGTCAACCCGATCGCGGTATCGCCGACGCGTTGACTGAACGGTGCGCCGATACCGTGACCGGCATTCATGCGGGTCAGCAGCATGATCGGTTGCGTCGATACGGTGGCGTCCTGCAGCGCGGCGGTGAACTTACGCGACTGCCACGGCGCCACCCGCGGATCGTTGGCGCCGGTGGTCATCAGCACGGCCGGGTACGCCGTGTGCGGTTGCACGTTGTGCAGCGGCGAGTACGCCAGGGTGGCCTTGAACTGCGCCGGATCGTTGATGGTGCCGTACTCGCTGACGTTGTACGGGCCGTTCGCGAATGCGGTTTCATGACGCAGCATGTCGTGGATGCCGACCTTCGCCACCACCGCGCGGTAATCAGCCGGATGCTGCACGATCTGCGTGCCCATCAGCAGGCCGCCGTTGCTGCCGCCGAGGATGCCCAGGTGCGCACGATCGGTCCAGTGCGTGTCGAACAAGGCTAGCGCAGCGGTGTGGAAATCGTCGAACACGTTCTGCTTGTGCAGCTGCTGTCCCTGCGCGTGCCACGCCTGGCCGTTCTCGTTGCCGCCGCGGATGTTCGCGTAGGCGAGCACGCCGCCGTGCTCCAGCCACGCGAGGTTCGCGCCGATGAAACCGGGCTTGATCGGGATGTCGAAACCACCGTAGCTGTACAGGATGGTCGGCCGCGCGCCGTTCGGGGTGGTGCCTGCCATCGACAGCACGGTGACCGGAATCTTCGTGCCGTCCTTCGAGGTACCGTCGATGCGCTGCACGGTCACCTTCGAATAATCGGCGGCCGGCCTCACCTCGAACACGGTTTTCAGCGTGCCGCTGTGGCCATCGTATTCTACCCAGCGTTCCGGCATGGTCCAGCTGCTGACGCTGATCAGCGCTATGTCCTGACCGGATTCGGATGCGATCTCGCCCACACCGATGCCCTGTGCCGGCAACGGCAGCTTGCGCACGAACTGCGCATTGGCGTCGTACTGCTCGACCCACCAGTCCGGCCCCCAGCTGCGTACCACCAGGAAGCCGTTGCCGAGCGGAGCAATGCGCTGGATCGCGCCGTCGTACTGGGCCAGCACCAGCACGGGCTTGCCGTCCGTGCCGATCGCCACGATCTTGCCGCGCGGTGCGTCCTGGAACGACGCGGCGTATAGACGTCCAGACACCCAGGCAGCCGTGCGCACGTTCGCGCTGCGATCGAGTACGCGCTGGAACGTGTTGCCGTGACGCAGGAACACCTCGGCCGGGCCGCCGTCGCCGTCGTACGCGAGTACCGCGGCCTGCGCCGTGCCTGGCGCATTCACCAGTACGTATTCGGCGACCTTCGAGTAAGCCTTGCCGAACATCACGGTGTCCGCCATCGCCGTATGACCCAGCGTGTGATGCACCAGCGTGGCGTTGAACTGCACCACCAGCTGGCCCGTCGCCGGCGGCGCGAAGCGCACGTAGCTGAAGCCGCTTTCATCCGCATCCCAGGCCACGCCCTGCGGTGTGGTGCCGCCGCCGGCCCACGGCAAGGTGTCGCTGAGCGTCTTGCCGCTGGCGACGTCGAGCACGTGGATCGTGGTCAGTTCGCTGCCGCCTTCGGCGGTGCCGTAGGCGAGATAGCGCCCGCGCGGCGACGGCCAGTAGCCGGTGATCGCAGTACTGCCGTGATCGGCATTCGGATCGACCAGGGTTTTCGCCGCGCCTTCCGGCCATGCCTGCGCGATCAGCACTGGTTGCGGCTGCGGCGGCGTCTGCTGCATGTAGAACAGTGTGCCGCCGGCCAGCATCGGGCCGGAGCGCGTGGTCGAGGTGATCGCCAGCTGTTGCACGCGCGCGGTGAGCGTCTTGCCCTGCGGCATCGCGGCCAGTTTGGCTTCGGTGTATGTGTTCTGCGCCTTGATCCATTGCTGTACCGCCGGATCGTCCGGATTTTCGAGCCAGCGATACGGGTCTTTTACGGTGACGCCGTGGATCACGCTGGCGTCGGCGTGTTGCGGTGTCGGCGGCGGCAACGGTGCGTTGCTGGTGATCAGCGACACATCGCCGCGCGGCGGCCCTTGCGGTTCGGTGGGCGGCAGTTGCGCGGCACAGGCGGCGCCGGCGGCGAACAACGTGGCGGCAACAACGATGACGAAACGCATGGCGGAACTCCGCGAGCAGGACAGACTTCGCAGGGTAGCGCGCCGGCGCAGCGACTGCAGCCGATCGTGTCGCATGCGTGTGCCTGACTTCTGGCAGGGTGGGCCGCGGCATGCCGCCGCGCTCGGTTATGCTGGTTTTTTTGCCTGGGGAAAATCCATGCGTCGACTGCTGCCTGCCGCCTTTGTTGCCTTCACCGTATTGCCGCTGGCGGCAGCCACCGTGCCCGCCCCGGGCCCGCTGGATCTGGAAACCGTGATGGCGAATCCGGACTGGATCGGGCAGGCGGTGGAGTCGCCGTACTGGAGCGTGGACGGGCGCAACCTGTACTACTCGCTGAAGCGCGATGGCAGCCCGGTGCGCGATCTGTACAAGCTCGATCCGGTCAGTGGGCAGGGTACGAAACTCGATCCGGCGGCGATGGCGCAGGCCGACGGCCCGGCCGTATTCGATCGCGCGCACCGGCACGCAGCGTTCATCCTGCATGGCGATGTGTTCGTGGTCGATCTGGCCAGCGGTCGCCGCACGCAGGTCACGCGCACCCCGCAGACGGAATCCGCGCCGCAGTTTTCCGCCGACGGTCGCGCGCTGCAGTTCCGCGATGGCAACGACTGGTACAGCTACGACCTCGCCGCTGGCGCCATCGCATCGGCGGCGGTGCTGAAGTTCGCCGATGATCCGCAGGCGAAGCAGTCGGATGATCTGGGCGCACGGCAGCTGGAACTGTTCAAGACGCTGCGCCAGATCAAGGCCGACAAGCAGGCACAGCGCGATCAGGACAAGGCGCTGGATGCCACCGATCCCGGCCGCGCACCGCAGCCGTTCTGGCTCGGCGACAAGCTCGCACCGGTCGACGCCGAGCTGTCGCCGGACGGCCATTGGCTGCTGCTGGTCACTACTGCGAAGGACGCCGCGGCGGGCAAGGCGCCCAAGCTCACTCACTATGTCACCGACTCCGGCTACGCCGAGCAGGAGGAGGTCCGCGTGTATGTCGGCCACAACGATCCGGCGCCACAGTCGCTGCTGCTGCTCGACCTGGTCAGGCACGTGACGTATCCGTTGGCTATCGATGCGCTACCCGGCATCAAAGACGATCCGCTGAAGGATCTTCGCGCCCGCACCGTCGCCGCCCTACAGAAAGCCGGCAAGGCCGAGCAAGCCAAGGCGCTGAAGGCGCCGGCCGTGCGTGCGGTGCGCATCGTCGCCAGCACCGAAGACGGCGGTGGCGGCGGCATCGCGTGGAACGACGACGGCAGCCAGCTTGCGATCCAGCTGCGTGCGATCGATAACAAGGATCGCTGGATCGCCAGCGTCGACTTCAACAAGCACGCGCTGGTCAACCAGCAGCGGCTGACCGACAACGCGTGGATCAACGCGAATTTCAACGATTTCGGCTGGCTCAGGGACGGCCGCACGCTGTGGTACCTGAGCGAGCAGAGCGGCTACTCGCAGCTCTACCGCAAGTCGCTCGACGGCAACGCCAGCGCGCTCACCTCGGGCCAGTTCGAGGTCAGCCACCCGCTGCTTAGCGAGGATGGCAAGTGGTTCTACCTGCGCACCAATCAGCTCGCGCCGTACAGCTATGACGTCTACCGTGTGCCGGCCAGCGGCGGTGCGCTGAGCCGCATCACGAACTATCAGGGCATGGACGACTTCCAGCTGTCGCCCGATGGAACGCAGCTCGCCGTGCTGCATTCCGCACCGTACATGTTCGCGCAGCTGGCGGTGCAGTCGAGCAGTGGCGGCGTGGCACATGAGCTGACCAACACGATGAAGCCGGCGTTCACCGCGCGCGACTGGATCGCGCCGAAGATCGTCGAGGTGAAGTCCAGCCACGGTGCGGGCAGCATCTATGCGAAGTACTATGGTCCTGCCGGTGAAACCGATGCGCCGGCCTCGCGCCCGGCGGTGATCTTCGTGCATGGCGCCGGTTACCTGCAGAACGTCACGCTGTCGTCCACGTACTACTTCCGCGAGCAGATGTTCCACAACCTGCTGGTGCAGCAGGGCTACGTGGTGCTGGACATGGATTACCGTGCCTCCGAAGGCTATGGCCGCGCCTGGCGCACGGCGATCTATCGCCAGATGGGTCACCCGGAACTGGACGACTTGCTCGACGGAAAGGCGTGGCTGGTGCGAAACCACGGTGTCGATCCGCAACGCGTCGGGATCTACGGAGGCAGCTACGGCGGCTTCATGACTGAGATGGCGCTGCTGCGTGCGCCAGGTCAATTCGCCGCCGGTGCCGCATTGCGCCCGGTCAGCGACTGGACGCTGTACAACCACGAATACACCGCCAACATCCTCAACGATCCGCAGCTCGATCCCGAAGCGTTCACGGCCAGCTCGCCGATCGAGTACGCCGACAAGTTGCAGGATCCGCTGCTGATCGAACACGGCCTGATTGACGACAACGTGTTGGCCGAAGACTCGATCCGCCTGTACCAGCGCTTCATCGAACTGCACAAGCAGAACTTCTGGATGTCGCTGTACCCGATGGAGCGGCATAGCTTCGTGCACCCGGATTCGTGGCACGACGAATACCGGCGCATCGACGAGCTGTTCGAGACGTATGTAAAGCCGGTGAGGAGTAGATCTTCGGGCGGCTGATCCCGACGAGCCATCGCAACGGGATCGTTGTGCCACACTCACGTTCGCCAACGCAGACATTTGGCACCGCCTATTCGATGCATAGCGCAGTTCGGAGCTCCGACAAGCATTTATTGCTGCCCAACATTTCCTGGCCTAAGCTGTTTGGTGTGGAACCGATCGCTTGTTTCGAGGAGAGGACATGCACAAGCTGCTGTGGATTTTCGCGATGTGCTGCCTGTTACTGGCCGGTTGCGTCAAGCCGTTGCCACCGGAAAAAGCGGCCTATGCGGGCGAGTGGCGGTCGACGACGATGGCACTGCTGATCACGCAGGACGGCAACGTCATGTACAAGCGGTCGGACGGCAATCTGAGCAAGTCCGTCAATGGTCCGCTGCAGGCCTTCGAGGGCGACAACTTTGTCGTGGGCGTCGGCCCGGTCAAGACCACCTTCACCGTTTCCACGCCGCCACACGAGGATCAGGGCAGCTGGAAAATGGTGGTCGACGGTGTCGAGCTCACCAAGGTGCCGCAGGGCGACTGATATTCCGGCGGGTTCAGCGCCGCGGCGCCAGATATAGGGCGCCGCACTGCAATCCCTGAGGAGCCCGGAGTTCCCGGCTTACTTGACCACCAGCGTGGCGGTCATGGTGGGGTGGAACTTGCAGAAGAACGCGAGCGTGCCGGCGGTGGCGGTGATGCGCCCGCTGGTGCCCGGTTTCAGGTCGACGTCGAAATGGCCGTCACGCGCGGTGGCGCTATGTTCGAGGATGTCTTTATTGACCCACTCGATGATGTCGCCGACGCGTACGTCAGTCGGCATCAGGCCGTACTGCATTTTCTCGATCACGATCACATGCACGCGCTGGGCCTGCGCCGTCGCCGGCTGCCTCGCCATGCTGGCGGCGCTGGCCGGCGGAAACCCGCCGGTCAGCGCCAGTAAGCCGGCAAGCAAGATCCTCATGCGGAGCACGCAGTGCCCCTTACTTCAGACTCTGCGCGAGATGCTCGGCATGCATCTGGTGCGACTGGAACAGCTTGAGGCCGGTTTCCAGCAGCGACTTCAGTTCCGCGTTCTGCGCCGACGGAATCAGCGTGCCACTCAGCGCGCCGTTGACGGCCTGGTGATAGGCGACTTCATTGTCGATGTAGGCCTGGTCGAACGCGCTGCCTTTGAGTGCGGCCAGCTTCTTGAGTTCGGCGGCGGCATTCTTCGACAGCGACTGGCTGGTCGGATTGTCCTGCGGTGTCACGCCCAGCTTCTTGACCAACGCCAGCGCCTGCACATTGACCGCGGCATGGTCGCGTGCCATTTCCTCGGCAAACGCACGCACGTCCTTGTTGCTGGATTTCTTCAGCGCCTGCCTGGCGGCGGTGATGTCGATATCGCCAGCGGTATAAGCGATGTGCGCGATCTGCGCGTCGTTGATGGCCGGTGCCGCAGCCGGCGCCTGCTGTGCCTGCACGCTGGCGACGGAACCGATGCCGAGTGCGAGGATGAGGGCGAACAGGGATTTGTTCATGAGTGATGTCTCCTTGGATAGGCGAAGGGAGGTTGGTCGATGCCCGCTGGCAGCAACCCGCCTGTGCCTATGAGATGCAGCGGCAGCTCCCAGGTTCCGGCACGGCGGGTGGCGGCGTCGGGAACCTCGGGGCAGCGGCTGCATCCCATCCGGTGTAAAAGGAGAGAACAATGACATCGCCCGCCAAACTTTCACCCGTCGATTACGCCGCGTTGGATGACAACGCGCTGGTGACGCTGGTCCGCAGCGGCCAGCGTGAAGCGTTCCGGCACATCATGCAGCGCTGCAATCAGCGGCTGTTCCGTATCGCGCGCAGCGTGGTTGGCGAGGACTCGGAGGCGGAGGATGTACTGCAGGAATCGTATATGCGCGCCTACAACAAGCTGGACTCGTTTCGCGGTGACTCGACCCTGCTGACCTGGCTGACCAGCATCGTGCTGAACGAGGCACGCGGCCGGCTGCGCAAGCGCCACACCATGGTCGGATTGGAGCAGATCGACGCGGCGCCGGACGATACCCATCAGGTCATCCAGTTTCCTTCGAAATTCGGCAACGAGGATCCAGCCGTGTCCGCTGCCCGCGCACAGATCCGTCATCTGCTTGAACAGGCTATCGACGAATTGCCCGAGGCGTTCCGCACGGTCTACGTGATGCGCGAGATCGAGGAGTGCACGGTCGAGGAAACTGCCACCCAGCTGGCGATCAAACCGGAGACGGTGAAGACCCGCCTGCATCGCGCGCGCCGCCTGCTGCGCACGTCATTGCAGGGAACTTTGGCGGCGACTATGAGCGAGGCGTTCCCGTTCATGGGCCAGCGCTGCGCGCGTGTCACCGAGGCGGTGATGGCGCGGCTGGAGGCCGAATAGACGGACCGTCACCTGTAGGCGCGCACCACTCGCCGCTTTGTGCCTCGATGTCACGTAACAAAAAGCCGGCGGGCGATGCCTGCCTATGAAGCGTGGCGTGCCGTCACTCCCTGACGCATCCAACTGGCAGCCAGCAGCAGCCACGCCAGGATCAGCGCGATTACCAGCCGTTGTTCCAGCCCGCGCGGCATGCCATGCCACAGCGCGTCCACCCAGATCGCGACGAAGCCTGCCATCGCCAGCGCGAAGGCGAGCGGAAAACATGGGCGCCAACGCGGATCGGCGCGTAGCCAGCACGACTGCAGCAGCGCCGCCACGCTCACGCAGAGGAACGCTGCCTGCGCCGCGATGCCATGCACGAAACCTTCCAGCGTGGGTGCACGACCCGGCAGGTTGCTGTGTGCCAGCGCGGTCACGCACAGGCCGATGCCGGCGCAGGTAAACAGCAGCCACGGCGCCAGGCTGCGGTGTCCGCCATCCAGCGCAAGGTAGTAACCCGCACCCAGCGAGCACAGCGCGACAGCGAGTACGAAGTATGCGGCCTGCAGCCAGTGTCCGTAGGCATCCAGCAGGTACAGACTGAGCGGTGCGTTGATCCAGTCCAGGTCGCTGCGCAGGAATTGTACGACTGCAGCGACGGCGATGAAGAGCAGCAGGCCGACCAGTGCGATGTTGCCGAGTCTGCGGAGATGGGGGCGGGTTGATTGTTCGTGCCGAGTTATCTGCTCCATCTCGCCTATTGCTCTCTGTGGTTTCCGCGCAAGGGTAGCGGCAACCAGGCGCTCAGGCCGGTTTGCGTAATCCGGCCGCCTCGCGCGCCAGCAGCTCGATGCCTACCCAGTCGCCGGCGGCGAGTTTGTCAGCCGGCGTCAGCCACGAGCCACCAACGCAGATCACGTTGGGCAGCGCGAGAAAATCCGGTGCGCTGGCGAGGCTGATGCCGCCGGTGGGGCAGAAGCGGACTTGCGGCAGCGGGCTGGCCCAGGCGCCGAGCAGCTTGTGGCCGCCGGCCGGCACGGCGGGAAAGAATTTCAGGTGGCGGTAGCCGCGCTCGAGCATGGCCATCACCTCGCTGGCGGTGGCGGCGCCGGGCAGCAATGGCAGTTCGCTGTCGTCGGCAGCGTCGAGCAGATGCGGCGACACGCCGGGCGAGACCGCGAAGCGTGCGCCGGCCTGCTGCGCGGCTTTCAGATCACGCGCGCTGAGCACGGTGCCGACACCGATCATGGCGCCCTCCACCTCGGCGGCGATCGCGCGGATCGCGTCCAGCGCGGCCGGCGTGCGAAGGGTGACTTCGATCGCCGGAATGCCACCGGCGACCAGGGCGCGCGCCATCGGCACCGCGGCACGCACATCGTCGATCACCACTACCGGAATCACCGGTGCCAGCCGCATCGTGGTTTCGATCTGTTGTTGCTTGAGTTCGATGCTGCTCACTTCATGCTCCGAAGATGCTCGAGGGTGGATTTACAGCACGCCGGCGCCAAGATCCGCACTGGTCGCGGCCTGTCGGAACAGGCCGAACAGCTCGCGGCCCATGCCGCTGTGCTGGGCGGAGAGGTCGGCGGTATGTGGCAGTCGCGCGTCCAGTTCGTGCGCCTCCATCAGGACGTCCAGACGTCCGTTCAATGCATCGAGGCGGATCATGTCGCCGTTGCGGATCTTTGCGATATTGCCGCCGGCAATGGCTTCAGGCGTGACGTGGATTGCCGCTGGTACGCGCCCGGAGGCGCCGGACATGCGGCCGTCGGTGAGCAGCGCAATGCGGTGGCCGCGATCCTGCAGCAGCGCCAGCGTCGGGGTCAGCTTGTGCAGCTCCGGCATGCCGTTCGCCTGCGGGCCCTGGAAGCGCACCACCGCCACGAAATCGCGATTCAGTTCGCCGCGCTTGAACGCGGCGGGCAGTTCGTCCTGATCCTGGAACACGATCGCCGGTGCCTCGATCAGCAGGCGATCGTCCGGCACCGAGGACACCTTGATCACCGCGCGGCCGAGGTTGCCTTGCAGCATGCGCAGGCCACCATCGGCGCGGAACGGTTCGTCGGTGCCGCGCAGCACGCCGCGGTTGCCGCTCTGCTTCGCCACCGGCGTCCAGTGCAGCACGCCGCGGTCGTCGAGATAGGGCGTTTGCGTATAGCCGTCCATACCGGTGCCGAGGATGGTGTTGACGTTGCCATGCAGCAGGCCGGCGCCGAGCAGCTGGTCGATCAGGAACGCCATGCCGCCGGCTTCGTGGAATTGGTTCACGTCCGCGTAGCCGTTCGGATACACGCGCGCCAGCAGCGGAATCACGCCGGACAACGCGTCGAAATCGTCCCAGCGAAGCTGGATGCCGGCGGCATGCGCGATCGCCACCAGATGCAGCAGATGGTTGGTGGAGCCGCCGGTGGCGTGCAGGCCAATCACGCCGTTGATGATCGCGCGCTCGTCGATGATGTGGCCGACCGGCACACAGCTCTCACCTGGTGCGCTGAGTGAGCCGACCCGACGCACCACCGCGGCGGTGAGTGCGTCGCGCAGCGGCGTGTCCGGCGCCTCGAAGCTGGCACCGGGCAGGTGCAGGCCCATGATCTCCATCAGCATCTGATTGGAGTTCGCCGTGCCGTAGAACGTGCAGGTGCCGGCGGTGTGATATGACGCGGCCTCGACTTCCAGCAGCTCGGCCTTGCTCGCCTTGCCATCGGCCCAGGCTTGACGCACCTTCGATTTCTGCTCGTTGGGAATGCCGCTGGGCATCGGCCCACTCGGCACGAATGCGCCGGGCAGGTGACCGAAGCTCAGCGCGCCGATCAGCAGGCCCGGCACGATCTTGTCGCAGATGCCCAGATACAGCGCACCGTCGAACATGTCGTGCGACAGCGCGACGGCGGTGGCCATTGCCACCAGGTCGCGCGAGAACAGCGACAGCTGCATGCCGGGCTGGCCCTGGGTGACGCCGTCGCACATCGCCGGTACGCCGCCGGCGACCTGCGCGGTGATGCCGGCGTCGCGCGCGATCTGGCGGATCAATGAGGGATAGCGCTCGTACGGCTGATGCGCCGAGAGCATGTCGTTGTACGCGGTAACGATGGCAAGGTTGGCGCGGCGACCGCTGCGCAAGGCGGCCTTATCGTCGCTGCCGCAGGCGGCGAAACCGTGTGCGAGATTGCCGCAGGACAGGTGTTCACGCTGCGGGCCGCTGCGGTCGATCGCATCGATCCGATGCAGATAGGCCGCGCGTGTCTCACGGCTGCGCTCGCGCAGACGTTCGGTGACTTCGGCGACGACAGGGTGCAACGTGCTCATGGCTTGTTCCAGCGTTTACTCATTCTCATTCCTCGACACTCGTTCCTGCCCTCAAGGGCACCAGTACACCGCGATCGGAACGCGCGACTGGGTCAGCACCGCGCGTACCGGATAGTTCTGCGCGGCAGCGAGGCCGAGTCGCGCATCGGCCAGCAGGTCGCGTTTCTTTTCGCCGGTGACCAGCAGGTACAGCGCGCGGGTTTCCAGCAAGGTCGGCAGGCTGAGCGTAATGCGCGGCTCACCTGCAGCAGGCGAGCGCATCGGCAGCACGCGGGCGTGGCCCTCCAGATCCAGCGCTTCGGCCAGGTGATCGCCGCCGGGAAAGAACGACGCGGTGTGGCCGTCATCGCCCATGCCCAGCACCACCGCGTCGAACGGCAGCGGCAGTGCGTCGATCCGCGCGCTGGCCGCGACGAGTCCTTCCTCTGGGGTTGCCGCGCCGGTATACAGCGGCACGAACTGCGCGACACTGGCCGCGTGCTGCAGCAGCAGCGACTTCACCAGTTTTGCATTGGAGCGATCATCGCTGTCCGGCACCCAGCGCTCGTCGACCAGGGTGACCTGCACCTTCGCCCAGTCCAGCTTTTCGCGCGACAGGCACGCGAAAAAATCCTTCGGCGTGCTGCCGCCGGAAACGGCGAGCACGGCCGTGCCGCGTTCGGTCAGTGCCGTGCGCAGGCGCTCGGCGATGCGTTCGGCCAGCGCCACGGCCTGCGCGTGGCAATCGGTGAAGCTGTGCGTGGTGACGTTGAGGTGGGTGGTCATGGCTGATGGTGGCGCGTCGGGCGCTCAGTGGACGCCGGCGCGCATTTCATGGCGAGGGGAGGCGAAGTCTGCCGCACGCCTCGGCATAGGCAAGTGAAATGGCGGTAAATATGGCCGTCTATTCACTAGTCTTCGTTCCAGGTGCGGCCGTCGCGTTCGATCAGTGCCACCGCGGCGCTCGGCCCCCAGCTGCCGGCGGTGTACGGCCGCGGCGCTTCGCTGCTGGCGGACCAAGCGGCCAGGATCGGGCCGGCCCAGCGCCATGCTGCCTCGACTTCGTCGCGGCGCATGAACAGGGTGGGGTTGCCGCGCACCACGTCCAGCAGCAGGCGCTCGTACGCATCCGGCTGCTGCACGCCGAACGCCTCGGCAAAGCTCATGTCCAGCGGCACGTGGCGCAGGCGCAGACCGCCGGGGCCGGGGTGCTTGATGGTCAGCCACAATTTCACGCCTTCGTCCGGCTGCAGCCGCAGCACCAGCTGGTTCTGCGACAACGTGCCGGCATCGGTATTGAAGATCGAATGCGGCACCGGCTTGAAAGTGACGACGATTTCCGACACCCGGTTCGGCAGGCGCTTGCCGGTGCGCAGGTAGAACGGCACGCCGGCCCATCGCCAGTTGGCGATCTCTGCCTTCAGCGCGACGAAGGTTTCGGTGGTGGACTTGGTGTGGCCCAGCTCGTCCGGGTAACCCGCCACGCTGGCGCCCTCGGCCACGCCGGCGCGGTACTGGCCGCGTACGGTGAGCTGGGATGCGTTGCTCTCGTCGATGGGCTTCAGCGAATGCAGCACCTTCAGCTTCTCGTCGCGCACTGCATCGGGCGCCAGCGACGAGGGTGGTTCCATCGCTACCATGCACAGCAGCTGCAGCATATGGTTCTGCACCATATCGCGCAGCGCACCGGCGCGGTCGTAGTAGGCGCCGCGATGGCCGACGCCGAGCGTTTCGGCCACGGTGATCTGCACGTGATCGATGTGGCCGGCGTTCCACAGCGGCTCGAACAATGCATTGCCGAAGCGCAGCACCAGCAGGTTCTGCACGGTCTCCTTGCCGAGGTAGTGATCGATGCGGAAGGTCTGCGATTCGCTGAACACTTGGCCGACCGCGTCGTTGATCTGGTTTGCGCTGGCGAGGTCGCGGCCGATCGGCTTTTCCAGCACGACGCGCGAGGCGCCCTGATTGAGCCCGTACTGGCCGAGTCGCGCGCAGATGTCGACGAACAACTCCGGCGAGGTGGACAGATAGAACACGCGCACATGCTTCGGTTGCTCACCGATTAATGTAGCGAACTCCGCCCAGCCTTCGTCCTTGCGCGCGTCGAGCGGGCGATAGCCGACCTGCTGCAGAAACACGTCGAGCTGCGCCGCATCGCAGATGCCGATCAATGCCTCGCGCAACAGCGCGCGATAGCCGCGGTCGTCCAATGCCTCGCGGGCGATGCCGATGATCCGGCTGCTGGCCGGAATCTGGCCGTCGAGGAAGCGGTGGAACAGGGCCGGCAGAAGCTTGCGCACGGCGAGATCGCCGGTGCCGCCGAAGATCACCAGGTCGAACGGTTCGACCGATTGGGAGGAAGCAGTCACGCAGTCACCTCGACACGATGCCGGATGGCGGGCAGCGGCCGAATGGCGCGATAACCCGGATTGCCGGTGATCGTACCAGTGAAATACCAGACCGACTACCGGTATGCATACGAATTCATGAAAACAATGGCTGACTGATGGCAGTCAGGCCGCCTCTGAAACTCCGATAATCCTGAGCATGAGCTACAGACTGAAGTCAAAGGGGGCCAATGGCGTGCAGTTCGACCTTGTCTGCTGCGCGGGTTACGTTGAGAGCGAATAGACTTGCGGTTATTGGTTCGCTATTGGTATCGTTGGCAACCATGCAAATCGCCCTCGCCAACGAGTACCGCCGGATCTGCCACGACCCGGCCACGCACCAGCCGCTGGCGTATCTGCGCCTGCGCCGGGCGATTCGCAATATTATCGAGCATCGCGACATCGAGCCGGGCCAGGCATTGCCCAGCGAACGCGACCTGTCGCAGGCGCTGAAGCTGTCGCGAGTGACAGTGCGCAAGGCGATCGCCGGGCTGGTCGAGGAAGGCCTGCTGACCCAGCGCCATGGCGCCGGCACCTTCATTGCCGAGCGCATCGTCAAGCCGATGTCGCGGCTGACCAGCTTCACCGAGGATCTGCGTGAGCGCGGCCTGTCGCCACGTTCGGAATTCTTCGAGCGCGGCATCGGTGAGGTGACGCCGGAAGAATCGATGGCGCTGAACCTGTCGCCCGGCTCGCTGGTGGTGCGGCTGCATCGCGTGCGCTACGGCCAGGACGAGCCGCTGGCGATCGAGCGCAGTGTAGTGCCGGCCAGTGTGCTGCCCGATCCGCTGCTGGTGCACGACTCGTTGTACGAGGCGCTGGAAAAACTCGACTGCCGCCCGCGCCGCGCCTTGCAACGGCTGCGCGCGGTGTCGCTGAATGTGCAGCAGGCGCGATTGCTGCACGTCAACGTCGGCAGTGCGGGGCTGAACATCGAGCGCCGCAGTTTTCTGGACGACGGCCGCGTGGTCGAGTTCACCTGCTCCTGGTATCGCGGCGACATCTACGATTTTGTCGCCGAACTGCAAACCGACTGAGGCCGCCCATGGATGCCCGCGACACCCTGATGTACCGCGAAGCGCATGAGGCGGCCGACGTGGTCGCACGCCAGTTCGCCGCCAATGAAACGGTGGTCAGTGAGTTGGCGCAGTCGCTGCGCGCACAGCCGCCACGCTTCATCGTCACCTGCGCGCGCGGCAGTTCCGATCACGCCGCGGCGTACGCGAAATACGTATTTGAGACCCAGCTGGGTATCGTCACCGCATCGGCCTCGCCGTCGGTCACCTCGATCTATGCGGCAGAGCAGCAGTGGCAGGGCGCGCTGTTCATCGCGATCTCGCAGTCGGGCAAGAGCCCCGACCTGTTGCGCAATGCGCAGGCGGCGAAGGTTGCCGGCGCGCGCGTGGTGGCGCTGGTGAATGTGGAGGACTCGCCGCTGGCGGCACTCGCCGACACGGTGATCCCGCTGCACGCCGGGCCGGAGCGCAGCGTGGCGGCGACCAAGAGTTATCTTGCCGCGCTGGCCGCGGTGCTGCATCTGTGCGCGCGCTGGCGCGGCGATGCCGAACTGGGTGCGGCGTTGCAGGCGCTGCCGGATGCGCTGCGGGCGGGTTGGGATGCGGACTGGTCGGCGTTGAGCGAAGGCCTGGTCGATGCGCACAATCTGTTCGTGGTCGGTCGCGGTTTCGGTCTCGGCATCGCGTTGGAGGCGGCGCTGAAGTTCAAGGAAACCTGCGGTCTGCACGCCGAAGCGTTCAGTGCGGCCGAGGTGAAACACGGACCGATGGCGCTGGTCGGCCCGCACTTCCCGGTGCTGTGCTTCGCGCAGGACGACGACACGCTGGACGGTACACTGGCGGTGGCGCACGAATTCCGCGGCCGTGGCGCACAGGTTTTCGTGGCCGCGCCCGGTCTGCGCGGTGCGGGCACGTTACCGGTGATCGGCGGCCTGCCTGCACTGTGCACGCCGTTGTTGATCATCCAGAGCTTCTATCGCGCGGCCAGCGAATTGTCGCTGCGCCGCGGCTTCAATCCCGACGT
>DASZCB010000572.1:0-3209 GCA_035943575.1 Rhodanobacter sp.
CTCATGCGGCAACTCCTTCAGTGGTTTCGGTGTGGGTGTGCTTGGGTGTGGAGACGGCGGTCTGCGGATGGGTGGTGGCACCGTCGGAGGCGGAGCCGACCAGACGCGCGTACTTGGCCAGCGCGCCATGGGTGACTTTCGGTTGTGGCGGCTGCCAGCTGGCGCGGCGACTGGACAGATCGGCGCTGGTGCGCAGTTCGCGATGTTCGGCATCGATCACCACGCGATCGCCCTCGCGCAGCAGGGCGATCGGGCCGCCGCGTGCTGCTTCCGGAGCGATGTGGCCGACCATGAAACCGTGCGTGGCGCCGGAGAAGCGGCCGTCGGTGATCAGCGCGACGTCGTTGCCGAGGCCGCGGCCGATCAGCGCGGCGGTGACGCCGAGCATCTCGCGCATGCCGGGGCCGCCGGCCGGCCCTTCGTTGCGGATCACGATGACGTCGCCGGCGTGGATGCGATCGCCCTGCACGGCGGCGAACGCTTCCTCCTCGCTCTCGAATACGCGGGCCGTGCCCTCGAAGTGACCATTCTTGCCGGGGATCTTGAGGATGCAGCCCTCCGGCGCAAGATTGCCGTACAGGATCGAATAGCCGCCGCGCGGCTTCAGCGGCTGCGTGACTGGATGCACCACGTCCTGTGTCTCGGCACGCGGAGCGGCCTTGGCTTCGGCGAACAGGCTGCGGCCGGTGACGGTGGGTGCGTCCTCCAGCATGCCGGCGGCGATCAGTTCCTGCGCCACGCGCGCACTGCCGCCGGCACCGAACAGCTCGACCGCGGTGTAGCGGCCGGCCGGCATCAGGTCGGCGATTACTGGCGTGTGCACCGAGGCGGGTTCGAAATCCTCCAGCGTCCACGCGACACCGGCTTCGCGCGCGATCGCCAGCAGATGCAGCACGGCGTTGGTGGAGCCGGCAGTGGCGGCGACCATGCGTGCGGCGTTGCGGAACGAGGTGCGCGTCAACAGTTCGCGCGGGGTGCGCTCGGCCCGGAGGCACTCCATTACCAGCTCACCGCAGCGGTAGGCCGCGGCACCCTTGGCCGGATGCGTGGCGGGGATGTCGTTGTAGCCCATCGGCGACAGACCCAGCGTGGTCAGCACCATCGCCATCGTGTTGGCGGTGAACTGGCCACCGCAGGCACCGGCGCCGGGGCAGGCGTCGCGCTCGACGGCGCGCAGTTCCTCGTCGTCGATCTTGCCGGCGCCATGCGCGCCGACGGCCTCGAATACCTGCTGGATGGTGATCGGATGGCCGTCGTGCGTGCCATGCGCGATGCTGCCGCCGTACAGCGCCACACCCGGAATGTTCAGGCGCGCCAGCGCCATCGCCGCGGCGGGAATCGTCTTGTCGCAGCCGCACAGCACCACCATCGCGTCGAGACAATGGCCATCCACCGCCAGCTCGATCGAGTCGGCGATCACCTCGCGGCTGATCAGCGACGAGCGCATGCCGGGCGTGCCCATCGCGATGCCGTCGGTCACGGCAATCGTGTTGAACTCGATCGGCGTGCCGCCGGCGGCGCGGATCCCGGCGGCCGTTTCAACCGCCAGCTCGCGCAGGTTGAGGTTGCACGGGCTCACGTTCGACCAGGTGTGCACCACCGCCACCAGCGGACGGGCGATCGCCTCGTCGTCCAGTCCGGTGGCGCGCAGCATGGCGCGGGCAGGGGCACGGTCGGGGCCGGTCTTGATCAGGTCACTGCGCATGGTTGTTCCATTGGGATGGCTGGAAGAAAGCGCCCCCTGCGTGCGAGGGGGTGGCAAGACGGAACGCAGTCGGCGCCATCGCGGCGTGCGCGAACCATCCGATGCCTGAAGCACGCAGGGGGCAGCAGAAAATGCGGACACTTCCGTGTGCCCGCTGGGGAAACCAGGGGAAGGCATCAGCCGCATGCGCGAGCTCCGCAGAAGAACGCGGCGGTGCTGTCGGCGTGATCCTCGATCGCGGCCAGCACGGCATCGAGCACGTCGGTGGTAGTCGCGCTGCCGCCGATGTCGCGACTGTGCGGACCGTCGCGCAGTACTTGTTCGACTGCTGCCTCGACCGCGACGGCCTCGGCTTCCAGTCCCAGCGAATGACGCAGCAACAGCGCCGCGGAAAGGATCGCGCCGACCGGATTGGCCACGCCGTGGCCGGCAATGTCCGGCGCGGACCCGTGGATCGGTTCGTACAGGCCGGCCTTGCCGTCGCCCAGTGATGCCGACGGCAGCAGGCCGAGCGAGCCGGCAAGCGCAGCGGCCTCGTCGGTGAGGATGTCGCCGAACAGGTTCTCGGTGACCACCACGTCGTAGCGGTTGGGTTGGGTCAGCAGCAGCATCGCCATCGAGTCGACCAACTGATGCTCGACCTTCACGTCGGGATAGTCGACGGCGATGCGCTGCACGGTGCTGCGCCACAAACGCGAGGTTTCCAGCACGTTCGCCTTGTCCACTGAAGTGACGTGATGACGACGGCCGCGTGCCAACTCGAACGCACGGCGCACCACACGCTCGACTTCGGCGACGGTGTATTTGCATTCGTCGGTGGCGGTGTCGACGCTGCGCGTCTTGGCGCCGAAGTAGGCGCCGCCGGTCAGCTCGCGCACGAACAACACGTCGACGTTCTTCAGTTTCTCGTTCTTCAGCGGCGACAGATTGGCCAGTGCCGGATGCACCTGTAGCGGGCGCAGGTTCGCGTACACGCCAAGCGCGGCGCGCAGGGCCAGCAGTCCCTGTTCAGGGCGTACCGTTGCATTCGGATCGGACCACTTCGGTCCACCGACGGCGCCGAGCAGCACCGCATCGGCGCGCCGGCATGCCGCCAGCGATGTGGCAGGCAACGGCTCGCCGGTGGCATCGATCGCGATGCCGCCGATCAGCTGCTCGTCGAACGTGAATACGTGCTCGTAGCGGGCGGCCACGGTTTCCAGTACGGCTACCGCGGCGGCGGTGACTTCGGGGCCGACGCCATCGCCGGGAAGAGTGACGATGCGTGCCTTCATGCCGCTTTCTCCTGTTGTTCGTAACGAGTGATCGCATCGGTGTGTTGCAGCAGGTAACCCAACTGGTCGACGCCATTGAGCAGACAGTGCCGCGCGAACGGTTCCAGCTGGAATGGAATGCGGCCGCCATCAGGCAGCGCGATGAACTGTTCGCGCACATCGATCACCAGCTCGATGCCGGGATGCTTGAGCAGCCAGCGGTGCTCGAGCTCATCGATGATGATCGCCAG
>DASZCB010000573.1:0-4922 GCA_035943575.1 Rhodanobacter sp.
GGTGAATACCCGCAGTTTGTTCTACGCGTTCCGCGTACTACCTCAGCAGCTCGCCCGCGCCCTGCTCCAGCAACGCCGCCGCCACTTGTCGGCCCAGCGCGAGCGCCTGATCGACGGTTCCGCTGGCATTGGCATGCAACAACCGGCCACTAGCCGCATCGCCGACCATGCCGCACAAATGCAGACCATGTTCACCCAGCATGCACCACGCGCCGACCGGTACCGTGCAACTGCCGCCGAGCGCCTGGTTCATCGCCCGCTCGGCGCTGACGGTGAGTCGCGTGTCGGCATCGTCCAGTACGGCCAGCAAGTCCAGCACATTCGGATGGTCGCCGCGTGCTTCGATCGCGATCGCCGCCTGGCCCGGCGCCGGCAGCCAGTCTGGAGCGGCCAGTCGAGCACGGATGCGTGCCGCCAGACCCAGCCGTTCCAGTCCCGCACAGGCCAGCACGATCGCGTCGTAGTCGCCGGCATCCAGTTTGCCCAGCCGGGTGCCAACATTGCCGCGCAGGTCGCGCAACAGCAGATCCGGTCGCAGCGCGCGCAACTGCGCCTGCCGTCGCAATGACGATGTGCCGACCCGCGCACCCTGCGGCAACGCGGCGAGGTCGGCGTAGTCGTTGCTGACGAACGCATCCGCCGCATCCGCGCGCGGCAGGATCGCCGGCAACGTGAAGCCCGGTTCCAGCTGCGCCGGCACGTCCTTCAGCGAATGCACGGCGAGGTCGGCGCGACCTTCCAGCATCGCCACCTCCAGTTCCTTCAGGAACAGTCCCTTGCCGCCGATCGTGGCCAGCGGCTGATCGAGGATCTCGTCACCGCGGGTGCTCATCGGCACCAGTTCCACCGTCAGCCCCGGATGCGCCGCGCGCAGCAGCGCGGCGACATGTTCGGCCTGCCACAGCGCGAGCGCGCTCTTGCGGGTGGCGATACGCAGGGTGGAAGGGTTCATCGGAACTCCGCGACATTCGGCAAGGTCGTATTGTCGCGCAGTTCGCGCGCGGTGGCGCCGCGGTGTATCGGCGCAGGATGGCTGCCAAGGCGGCATCGAGGCGCTACGATGGTCGGCATCTCACGGGAGTTCATCATGCAGAGCGGCAATCCGGCACTCAACAAGAACACCTTCCTCGATGCTGCCAGTGGCGCGGTCGTCGCGCATGGCGACGAGGCCATGACGATCAACGGCACGGTCAACAAGACCGGCTTCCTGCTGATTCTTGTCCTGGTCGGAGCAATGTATAGCTGGAGCCAGTTCAGCGGTCCGGCCAGCATGCCGGCGATGTTCCCGCTGGTACTCGGCGGCGCGATCGGTGGCCTGATCGTGGGTCTGATCACCTCGTTCAAGAAGACCTGGGCGCCGTTCACCGCACCGCTGTATGCGTTGCTGGAAGGCGTTTTCATCGGCGCGCTGTCGGCGATCTTCGAGATGCGCTATCCGGGCATCGTGATCCAGGCAGTGGGGCTCACCTTCGGCACTATGGCGGCGCTACTGCTGGCCTATCGCAGCGGCCTGATCCGCGCCACCGAGAAGTTCAAGCTCGGCGTGGTCGCCGCCACCGGCGGCATCATGCTGTTGTACTTGGCCAACTTCGCGATGGGTTTCTTCGGCCACTCGATGGGCTTCATCAGTGGCCACAGCGGCATCGGCATCGCGTTCAGCGCTCTGGTGGTGGTGATCGCGGCGCTGAACCTGATCCTCGACTTCGACATGATCGAATCCGGCGTCAACGCCGGCGCGCCGAAGTACATGGAGTGGTACGGCGCCTTCGCGCTGGTAGTCACCCTGGTCTGGCTGTACCTGGAACTGCTGCGGCTGCTGTCGAAGCTGCAGTCGCGCAACTGATCGGCCGCAGCCGGGCACTGCAAAAAGAAAGGCGCGGGTAACCGCGCCTTTCTTTTGTCGGTTGCCTCAGGCCTGCGTCGTCGACTCCGGCCCTGCCAGGAGTGGATCGTCCGACGGCTGGCCGCCGTGGTGATCGGCGGCCAGCAGCATGTAGAACGCCGGCACCACGAACAGGGTGAATATGGTGCCGATCGCCAGGCCGGTGGAAATCACCAGGCCCATGTTGAAGCGGCCCGCCGCGCCGGCGCCGGAGGCGATCACCAGCGGCAGCACGCCGAGCACCATCGCCGCGGTGGTCATCAGGATCGGCCGCAGGCGTACCGCCGCGGCGTGTTCGATCGCCTCGCGTTTGGACATGCCGGCGAGCTGCGACTGGTTGGCGAACTGCACGATCAGGATGCCGTGCTTGCTGATCAGACCCATCAGGGTCACTAGGCCCACTTCGGTATAGATGTTGAGGCTGGTGAACAGGTTGACGAAGATCAGCGCACCGAACAGTGCCAGCGGCACCGAGACCAGGATCACGATCGGATCGCGCAGGCTGTTGAACTGCGCGGCCAGGGCTAGGAACACGATGATCACGGCGAACAGCAGGGTCGTGCCGAAGCCGCCGGCCTCCTGGGTGAACTGGCGTGACTGGCCGGCGTAGTCCACGGTGTAGCCGGTCGGTGCCACCTGCTTCACCAGGTCACGCAGGTAGCCCAGCGCCTCGCCCTGCGACAGCCCGCTGACGCCGGAGATCGTGGCCGAGTTCATCTGCTGGAAGCGGTTCAGCGACTGCGGCACCACCTGCTTGGTGATCTTCGCCACGGTCGAGGCCGGGATCACCGAGCCGTCCGGCACGCGGATGTAGTAGTCCAACACCTGGCTCGGGTTGAGCCGGTCGACCTGCAATACCTGTGGAATCACCCTGTAGGAGCGACCGGAGATCGAGAAGTAGTTGACGTAACCGCCGCCCAGCGCCGAGCCGAGCGCGGCACCCACATCCTGCTGGGTCAGCCCGAGGGTGGTGATCATGTCGCGGTCGAGGCTGACCGTGCTCTGCGGTTTGTCGACCTTGAGGTCGGAGTCGACGAAGTAGAACTTGCCGCTGGCCTGCGCCTTCTGCAGCACTTCGCTGGCAACCGCGTTGAGGTTCTCGAACGGCTCGGTGGTGGTGATCACCACCTGGATCGGCAGACCCGATGCGCCCGGCAGCGGCGGGAACTGGAAGGCCGCCACCCGGCCGCCGGCAATACTGTTCCACTTCTCCTGCAAGACCTGCTGCAGTTCATGCGCGCTGCGGTGACGCTGGTCCCACGGCTTGAACAACACGCCGCCGATGCCCTGGTTGATGGTGGGTACGCCGGTCAGCTGGAACATCTGCTCGTATTCCGGCAACTGCTTGGACAGATCGAACATCTGCGTCGCATAGACATTCATCTGCTGCGCCGTCGTGTTCGGTGCCCCCACGATCTGGCCGACCACGATGCCCTGATCTTCCTCCGGTGCCAGTTCTGATTTTGAGGTCATCCCCAGCGCAATGGTGGCCAGCAACAGCAGCGCGCTCATCACCACGATCACTGACCAGGTCGACAGATTGCCGTGCAGCACGCGCTGATAGCCGCGGTGCACGCGATCGAACTGGTGGTCGATGAACTGCACGAAGCGGTTGTTCTCCTGCTCGCTGCGAAAGAACTTGGCGCACATCATCGGCGACAGGGTCAGCGCGACTACTGCGGACACCGTCACCGCGCCGGCCAGGGTGAACGCGAATTCGCTGAACAGCGCGCCGGTCAGTCCCTTCTGGAAACCGATCGGCACGTACACCGCGATCAGCACCACCGTCATCGCGAGGATCGGTCCACCCAGCTCGCGCGCGGCGAGCAAGGCGGCCTGCAGCGGCGTCTTGCCCTCCTCCTTCATGTGCCGGTCGACGTTTTCGACCACGATGATCGCGTCGTCCACCACCAGACCGATCGCCAGCACCAGCGCCAGAAGGGTCAGCAGGTTGATCGAGTAACCCAGCGCCAGCATCACGAAGAAGGTGCCGATCAACGACAACGGCATCGCGATCACCGGAATGATCACCGCACGCAGGCTGCCCAGGAACAGGAAGATCACCAGGGTAACGATCAGCAGTGCCTCGACCAGGGTCTTGACCACCTCGTTGATCGAGCTGTTCACGAACTCGGTGCCGTCGTAGACGATCTGCCCGGTCAGCCCGCTGGGCAGCTGGCTCTGGATGTCAGGGAACCCCTCGCGCACGCGCTTGGCCACGTCCAGCACGTTAGCGTCGGGCGCGACCTTGATGCCGATGAACACCGAGCGCTTGCCGCTGAAGGCCACGTTGAAGTCGTAGCTTTCCGAGCCCAGCGAGACGGTAGCCACGTCCTGTAACCGCACGATCGCCCCGTTGACCTGCTTGATCGCCAACTGCTTGAACTCATCGACGGAATGCAGGTTGCTGTTGGCGGTCAGATCGACCGTCACCGCCTGACCCTTGCTGGAGCCGACTGCGGCCAGGTAGTTGTTGGAGGCCAGCGACGCGTTCACATCGCTGGCGGTGATGCCATGTGCCGCCATCTTGGCTGGGTCCAACCAGGCACGCAGCGCGAACTGGCGTGCGCCGAGCAGCTCGGCGGTCTGCACGCCCTCGACCGAATCGAGCTTGGGCTTGACCACCCGCGCCAGGTAATCGGTGATGTTGTTGGTGGGCAGCGCATCGCTGTAGAAGCCCATGTACATCGCGTCGATCGTCTCGCCGGTCTGCACGTTCAGCACCGGCTGCTGCGCCTGCGGCGGCAGCTGGTTCTTCACTGAATTCACCTGGGTGGTGATCTCGGTCAGTGCGCGGTTGGCGTCGTAGTTCAGGCGCAGAGTCGCGGTGATGGTCGACACGCCCTGCACGCTGCTGGAGGACAGGTAGTCGATGCCCTGCGCTTGCGAGATCGCCTGCTCCAGCGGCTGGGTGATGAAGCCGGCCATGGTCTGCGCATCCGCACCGTAGTACGCGGTGCTGACGGTGACTGTGGCGTTCTCGGTCTTCGGGTACTGCCGCACGGTCAGGCTGCTGACGGCCTTCACGCCGAGCACCAGG
>DASZCB010000574.1:0-1549 GCA_035943575.1 Rhodanobacter sp.
TTGATGCCCCATTTGTCGTTGATCACTTTGGCCAACGGCGCCAGGCAATTGGTGGTGCACGAAGCGTTGGAGATGATCGCCTCGCCCTTGTAAGTCTTGTCGTTGACGCCGAACACGAACATCGGCGTGTCGTCCTTCGACGGCGCCGACAGAATCACCTTCTTCGCGCCCGCGTCCAGATGCTTCTGCGCCGTCACCTTGTCCAGGAACAGGCCGGTGGACTCGATCACCACGTCGGCACCGACGTCACTCCACTTCAGCGCGGCCGGATCGCGTTCCTGAGTCAGGCGGATGGTCTTGCCGTTGACGACCAGATGACCGCCTTCGATCTTGACGTCGCCCTTGAAGCGACCGTGCACCGAGTCGTAGCGCAGCATGTACGCGAGATAGTCCGGTTCAAGCAGGTCGTTGATCGCCACGATCTCGATGTCGTTGCCGAAGTTCTGCACGGCGGCGCGAAGCACGTTGCGACCGATGCGGCCGAAGCCGTTGATGCCGACCTTGATGGTCATGAGGGGGCGTCCTCCAGAAGGGAATGAAAACGTGACCGCGGTGAGCGGCCGGCAAAACCGCGATTTTACAGCCAATCGAGGCCTGACGCTTGCCGCAGCGGCGCTGCCATTAAAGTTCCGGTCGGCTGTGGCAGACTGCCGCGATTGCCTCGCCGGATCGCTTCGAATGACCTTTGCCCGCCGCGCCATCGCCAGCCTGCTCACCTGCCTCGTCATCGTGCCGGCCCAGGCATGGGGGCCTCTCGGTCACAGCGTGGTGGCCGAACTGGCGCAACGTCATCTGAGCCCGGCCGCCGAGGCCGAGGTCGAGCGGCTGCTGGCGCCGGAGCACACACGCTCGCTGGCCGACATCGCCAACTGGGCCGATCAGATCCAGAACGATCCGGCACAGGACGCGTTGTGGAAGCAGACGCGCAGTCAGCATTACATCAACTTCCAGGGCGGCAGCGATTGCGATTACGTGCCGCCGCGCGACTGCCGCGATGGTCGTTGCGTGGTGGCCGCGCTGCAGCACTACGTAAGTGTGCTGGGAGATCGCAGCCAGTCCGACGACGCGCGTCGCGAGGCGCTGAAATTCGTGGTGCATTTTGTCGGCGACATCCATCAGCCGCTGCATGCGGGCTATCGCGACGACAAGGGCGGCAATACGTATCAGGTGCAGTTCGACGGCAAGGGCAGCAATCTGCACAAAGTGTGGGACTCGAGCATGTTGAACAGCCGCGGGCTCGACTGGCACGCGTATGCGCAGGTGCTGGATTTGGCGATGCCGGTGGTGGTGCCGCCGCCGATCGTGCCGCTGGACAACCCATACGCACAGTGGGCAGAGGAGTCCTGCCGGATCACCGCCGAAACCGGTTTCTATCCCGATGGACACACCATCGATGCGGCTTACGTGCAGGCCGAATTGCCGGTAGCCGAACAGCGCCTGCGCGAAGGCGGTCGGCATCTGGCCGAGGTGCTCAACCTCGCCTTGCAGGACAACGCGCCGGCACCGGCGGGCGGCTGACGAACGCGCGAATAGTTCTGCTAGGCTCCTT
>DASZCB010000575.1:0-12803 GCA_035943575.1 Rhodanobacter sp.
GCGGATCTTGGTGTCGACCGGAACCACCAGCGGCTTGTCCACATTCAGCAGATAGGTGTTCTCGTCGCCCTCCTTGACCGCGTACGGATCCATGCCCGAGCCGAGCTGGCGGGTCTGGTCGCTCTGCGTATCAAGCTTGGACATGAAACCGACCTTGTCGAGCGGCTTGCCGAGATACTCGACATAGTCGTAGCGCCACTTCCACTGGTAGCCGGTAACCTTGACCGTCATCTGCGAGCCGGTGGTGTCGGCCCACGAGGTGAGGCCACCGGTGGCCAGATAGGCCAGCACCACCAGGATGATCACCGGGATGGTCGTCCAGACGACTTCCAGCATGGTGTTGTGCGACCACTTCTCGGCCACCGCGCCGCGCGATTTGCGGAAGCGGAACATGGCGATGAACATCGCGCCAAAGACCAGGATGCCGATCACCACGCATACGCCGAGCGAGATGTTGTTCAGGTGGTACGGCACCTGCGACCAGGTACTCGCGCCACGCTCCATGTTGAGCTGGTACGGACTCGGGTTTGCGTGAGCCACGCCGCCGAACAGCGCAAGGGCAAGCGTCGCCCATGCCGTGAATGATCGCCTGATGCCGCCAGATGTCATGTCTTGCACCTTTGTTGAACCTATTTGCGCGGCTGGCTATTGAAATCAGCCAGCAACACCATGAGTTTCTTCGACAGCTCGACGCGTTCCTGTTCCGCCAGAAAAGCGCCGATCTCCAATTCGCGACCGTGCGATGACAGCAACAGGCGCTGGCGCCCATCGCCCGGCTCCAGCAACACGCGTACCCAGTAAATCTGGAAACGCATGCAGCGCCGGCCCGGCAGCGATTGCACCTCCAGCGACGCTGCGTCGAGGGTGATGCGCTCACTGCAATCGCCGGCCCGCCAGGCCACGCTCAAAGCGATAGCCACAGCGGCGGATTCGACCAAGGCAAACAGCGGAGCAAACACGTTCCCCTGCCACGCACCCAGTCCAGCCGTTATCAGCGCCAGAGCCACCAGAACCACGATCAATCGACGCAAACCGCGCCGGCTGAGCGCGCGATTGGGCTTGAGCCACATCGTCACGCGCGGCAAGCCGGCGGTAGCTGGTCGAAGCACGATCATGGGGATCCGGCGTGCCTGGAACAGCGGAATGATAGGCCGCGGCGGCGCAGCGGGCAAGAATGTCGCACCCGCATGATCTGGATCGGACCCGCGGGGATGGCCTGCAAACGGCGCGGCAACGCCACGAACGTAGCATCCGCACGGCGCATCATTCGACGCAGATGCCGCGGCCATGCCGCCCCAATCCGCGGTGTCCAGCGTACAATCCCGCGCTCCCCTCCGCCGCAGCGGATCCTTCGACAAGCCCGTGACCCAGCCCATACTCAGCCCCGAACTTCCCGTCGCCAGCACCCCGGCGCGCGCGCGCATCACTGCCGCCTGGCTGCGCGACGAGACCGAAGCCGTCAACGACCTGCTCGCCCAGGCCACCTTGCCGCCGGTCGAACGCGAGAAAGTGATCGACCTCGCCGCCGACCTGGTCAGCCGCGTGCGCCTGCGCGCCAAGGACCAGAGCGCGGTCGAATCCTTCATGCGCCAATACGACCTTTCGTCCGAGGAAGGCGTGCTGCTGATGTGCGTGGCCGAGGCGCTGCTGCGCATCCCCGACAAGGCTACCGCCGACAAGCTGATCCGCGACAAGCTCGGCGAGGCGGACTGGAAGAAGCACCTGGGCCAGAGCGAGTCGCTGTTCGTCAACGCCTCCACCTGGGGGCTGATGCTCACCGGTCATCTGGTGAACCTGGCCGAAGATACCCGCCACGACTTCACCGGCGCGCTGAAACGGCTGGTCGGTCGCGCCGGCGAACCGGCAATCCGCCTGGCCGTGCGCCAGGCGATGCGCATCATGGGCCACCAGTTCGTGATGGGGCAGACCATCGACGAGGCGCTGGACCGCTGCGCGAAGAAGGAATACGCGGTGTACCGCTATTCCTACGACATGCTGGGCGAGTCGGCACTGACCAGCGAAACCGCCGAGCGCTACCAGCAGGATTACCGCAACGCGATCGCCGCGATCGGTGCGCGCGGCCCGTTTGCGAACCACACCGACGCGCCGTCGATCTCGGTGAAGCTGTCCGCGCTGCATCCGCGCTACGAAGTGGCCAAGCGCGAACTCGCCCATCGCCAGCTCAGCGAAAAGCTGCTGGAGCTGTCGCAACTAGCGATGAAGCATGGCATCGCGCTGTCGGTGGATGCCGAGGAAGCCGAGCGTCTCGAACTCTCACTCGACATCATCGGCGACGTGTTCGCGCATCCGTCCTTGCAAGGCTGGAACGGCCTCGGCATCGTGGTGCAGGCGTATGCCAAGCGCACCCCGTTCGTGATCGACTGGCTGATCGAGACTGCCCGCGCCAGCGGTCGCCGCTGGTATGTGCGCCTGGTCAAGGGCGCCTACTGGGATGCCGAAATCAAGCGCGCGCAGGAAAACGGTCTGGCCGGCTATCCGGTGTATACGCGCAAGCCGAACACCGACGTGTCGTACCTGGCCTGCGCCAGGCGCCTGTTCAACGCCGGCGTCGAACTGATCTACCCGCAATTCGCCACGCATAACGCACACTCGATCGCCGCCGTGCATCACCTCGCGCAAGGTCGACCGTACGAGTACCAGCGTCTGCACGGCATGGGCACTGACCTGTATGCCGAAGTGATTGGTCCGCAGAACCTCAACGTACCCTGCCGCGTGTACGCGCCGGTGGGCACGCACGAGGACCTGCTGCCCTACCTGGTGCGCCGCCTGCTCGAGAACGGTGCCAACACCAGCTTCGTCAATCGCGTCGTCGACGAGAGCGTGCCGGTGCGCACACTGGTCGCCGACCCGTGCGAAACGGTTCGCAGCTTCGCATCCATTCCGCACCCGCGCATCCCGCTGCCGGTGAATCTCTACGGTGAACTTCGGAAGAACTCCATGGGCGTCAACTTCTCCAACGACAACGAACTGAAAGCGATGGCCGACGCGGTCAACGCGAATGCCGGTCCGTGGACTGCCGGCCCACTGGTACCCGGCGCCACTGCTTCGGGCACCACCGTGCAAGTGACCAATCCCGCCGATCGCCGCCAGACTGTCGGCAGCTACATCTCCGCCGACAGCGCCACCGTCGACAAGGCACTGAGCAACGCGGTTGCTGCGCAGCACGGCTGGGATCGTCTGCCCGCGGCCAGCCGCGCCGCGATCCTCGAACATGCCGCCGAGCAGCTCGAAGCGCGCCGCGGCGAATTCATCGCGTTGTGCGTGCGCGAGGCCGGCAAGAACCTGCCCGATGCGATCGCCGAGATCCGCGAGGCCGCCGACTTCCTGCGCTACTACGCAACGATGGCGCGGCGTCTGTTCGGTCAACCCGAGCAACTGCCCGGCCCCACCGGCGAGAGCAATCAATTGTTCCTCAACGGTCGCGGCGTATTCGTCTGCATCAGTCCGTGGAACTTCCCGCTGGCGATCTTCCTGGGTCAGGTCAGCGCCGCGCTCGCCGCCGGCAATGCGGTGATCGCGAAACCGGCCGAACAGACTTCGCTGATTGGCCATCTGGCCGTCCAATTACTGCATGCCGCTGGCGTGCCCACCGACGTGGTGCAGTACCTGCCGGGCGACGGCGCCACCGTCGGTGCCGCATTGACCCGCGATCCGCGCGTCGCCGGCGTCGCCTTCACCGGCTCCACCGAGACCGCCTGGGCGATCAATCGCGCGCTCGCTGCGCGCAATGCGTCGATCGCCGCGCTGATCGCCGAGACCGGCGGCCAGAACGCGATGATCGCCGACTCCTCCGCGTTGCCCGAGCAGATCGTCAAGGACGTGATCGCCTCGGCGTTCCAGTCCGCCGGCCAGCGCTGCTCTGCCGCACGCGTGCTGTTCGTGCAGGAAGACATCGCCGACAAGGTCTGCGCGATGCTTGCCGGCGCGATGGGCGAGCTGAAGGTGGGCGACCCGGGCCAGCTGTCCACCGACGTCGGTCCGGTGATCGATGAGGACGCGAAGAAGATCCTGGTCGACCATGCCGCGCGCATGGACAAGGAAGCGAAGAAGATCGGCGAGGTCGCGCTCGATCCGGCGCTCACTGCCAACGGCACGTTCTTCGCGCCACGCGCCTATGAGATTCCTTCGCTGGCCACGCTGACGCGCGAAGTGTTCGGCCCGGTGCTGCACGTGATCCGCTGGAAGGGTAGCGAACTCAAGCAGGTTGTCGAGCAGATCAACGCCACCGGCTACGGCCTCACCCTGGGCATCCACAGCCGCATCAACGACACCGTCGATTACATCGCCAGCCACGCCCGCGTCGGCAACTGCTACGTCAACCGCAACCAGATCGGCGCGGTGGTCGGCGTGCAGCCGTTCGGTGGCGAGAACCTGTCCGGCACCGGCCCCAAGGCCGGCGGCCCGCACTACCTGCTGCGCTTCGCCGGCGAGCGCACGCTCACCATCAACACCACCGCCGCCGGCGGCAATGCGTCGCTACTGACGATCGGTGAGTAAATGAGCTGCCACCTGAAGACGGCCTAGGAGATCGATCACGCGTTCTTCGACGAATTCCGGCGCGAGTCCTGAGCATCGCTTGTGCAATGCGCAAGCGGTCGGCGGTGCATGCGTGATAGAACAGGAAGTGACGCCGGCACGATGACCGGCCTGCTGCGCCGGAGCAACCGTACGATGGCACGTCCTGCCGCCCTGATCGACCTGAGTCACGGCAACCCGACCACGCTGGCGACGGACAACCCGCGCTATACCGCCGCCGAGTTTCCATCGAACAAGCTGTTGTATCTGACCCAGTTGGCGGACGAGCGCGGCATCGACAGCCGTACGTGGTTCGCAGGGCTGGCCTTGAACCGTTCGCAGATCGCCGACCCCGCGCTACGCGTGTCGTATCGGCAGGCCAGCACCTTCACCCGGCGCGCGCTGCAGGCGCTGGACGTACCCGACGCCGGCCTGCGCATCGGTCGCGAGGGCACCATCGGCGGCTTCGGCCTGCTCGGTCTGGCGATGATGACCTCGCGCACATTCGGCGAGGCGATGCAGTCGGGCATCCGCTATCACAAGATCTGCGGCTGCCTGCTCGATCTTTCGTTCGAGGCGGTCAGCGAACAGGCGGTGGCGCTGGTCGCCACACCTCAGTTCGGCGACACCGAACTGCTGCCGTTTTTCTGCGAGGAACTGTTCGCCAGTTCGATGACGATCTCGCGCGAACTGGTCGGCCCCGAGCTACGTCCGCTGCGGGTGGAACTGAGCTATCCGCGGCCGGACTACGCCAGCGACTACGCCGAACTGTTCCAGTGCGAACTGCAATTCGGCGCAGCGCAGAACCGGCTTGTACTCGATACCCGCTGGCTGGCCCATCCACTGCCCGGTTACAACCCGCTCACCGCGAAACAGGCGCTGGCGCTGTGCGCGCAGCAACGCACGCCGGACGGCGGCGAACCGCACCAGGAGATCGTCGCCGCGGTCGAGCGCTTGTTGCGCAGCCAGCTGCGCCAACAACCGAAACTCAACGATGTGGCGCGCACGCTCAACCTCAGCGAGCGCTCGCTACGGCGCAAGCTGGCCGAGAGCGGACGCATCTTCCGCGAGATCCACGACCGCGTGCGCGCCGAGCACGCGCTGCAATTGCTGCAGGCCGGCACGCTGAGCGTGGCGGAGATCGGCGGCGAAGTGGGTTTCGACGATCCGCGCGAGTTCCGGCGCGCGTTCAAACGCTGGACCGGCATGGCACCGCAGGAAGCGCGCCGCGCCGCTGCCTGAGCGGGGCGTTTCGGCACAGACTGGCCGACTTACCCCCCTTCGCGTGGCCGTTTTACCCTCCCCCTTGCCGATGGATTGCGCGACAGTCAGGTTCGGGCTGCGCCAGACGCGGCATCTGCAGATTTCGTTCGAATGGGGAGTTCACGATCATGCGCAAGCTGTTCATCACCGTCGCGCTCGGCGCGGCGCTCACCGGCTGCGGCAAGCACGAGGCGCCGCCGCAGAACGCCGCCGACGCCAGCTTCGAGGCGAAGCTGCAGGAGCAATTGCTGGACGCCAAACCCGGCAGCGTGATCGAGATTCCGGCTGGCCATTACGCGCTCAAGCGCGGCCTCAGCCTGCGCACCGACGGCGTCACCATCCGCGGTGCCGGCATGGACAAGACCGTGCTGTCGTTCAAAGGTCAGCTGGTCGGCCCCGAAGGTCTGCTGGTCAACGCCAATGACTTCACCATCGCGAACCTGGCGATCGAGGACACCAAGGGCGACGCGCTGAAGATCAACCAGGGCAAGAACATCACCATCCATGGCGTGCGCATCGAGTGGACCGATGGCCCGAAGACCACCAACGGCGCCTATGGCCTGTATCCGGTGAAGACGCAGAACGTGCTGGTTGAGGACTCGGTCGTGATCGGCGCCTCCGACGCCGGCATCTATGTCGGCCAGTCGAACAACATCATCGTGCGGCGCAACCGCGCCGAACGGAACGTGGCCGGCATCGAGATCGAGAACTCGGTGAACGCGGACGTCTACGAGAACACCGCCACCGACAACACGGGCGGCATCCTGGTGTTCAACATGCCTAACCTGTCGCAGGCCGGGCATGCCAGCCGCGTGTTCAGGAACAAGGTGTATGCGAACAATACCGGCAACTTCGCCGCCAAGGGCGCGGCGGTGGCCAGCGTGCCGGCCGGCTCGGGCGTGGTAGTGAACTCCAACGACAAGGTGGAGATTTTCGACAACGACATCGCCGACCACCAGACCGCGAACCTCATCATCTCCAGCTACTTCTCCACCAACTACTACAACACCCGCGGCGTGGCCACCGACTACAACCCGTACCCAAAGGGCATCTTTGTCTACGGCAATCGTCTCAAGGGCGGCGGCGATTCGCCCGACGGAATCAAGTTCAAAACGCTGAAGACCGCCATGTACGGCCTCACCGGCCACTTCCCTGACGTGCTATGGGACGGCTACAGCGACCCGAAGGATCTGGTGAATGGTTTGCCGCCGGCGAATGACCGCATCTGCATCCAGGACGTCAGCGGTGTACTCAATGCCGACGGCCCGCACGACTTCAAGAATCCCAGCAACGACATGAAGCTGTACCAGTGCACGCTGCCGAAGCTGCCGCCAGTCGTGCTGAATCCCGAACCGAAGGTCTGACATGTCGGTCGTGAAATTCGCGAAATGCGCCTCGGTGCTGCTGGCGCTGGTGCTGTTGGCCGGCTGCCAGCGCGGCATGCCGCCGGTGGCGTTCCATGCCGACGGCCGCCCCCCGAAACTCAGCGACTGGCATGTGGTCGAAGTGCGCGACGGCAAGTTGCAGTTCAACGACGGCGTGGTGCCGTATGACCTCAACACACCACTGTTCTCCGACTACGCGCACAAGCTGCGCACGATCTGGATGCCGAAGGGCAGCTCGGCGAAATACCACCCCACCGACACCTTCGACTTCCCGATCGGTACGGTGATCAGCAAGACGTTCTATTACCCCAGACCCGATAAGAGCAGGCCTGATAAGAGCGGCGCCACCGATGTGGCGCGCAACGACGATTACTCGCACGACTTCGCCGGCCAGGGTCTCGACCTGGCGCATGTACGCCTGATCGAGACGCGCATCCTGGTGCGTCGCAAGGGCGGCTGGGCCGCGATGCCGTACGTGTGGAACGAGGCGCAGACCGAAGCCACGCTGGCACGCACCGGCGCGGTGCTGCCACTGACCCTGGTCGACGACCAGCCTGCCGTTGGACAACCGACCCGCGAAGATTTCAACTACGTGGTGCCGGACGAGAGCCAGTGCGCCAGCTGTCACGCGCAGGACTGGGTCAGCCGCAAGATCCATCCGATCGGGCCGAAGGCGCGCCATCTCAACAAGGACTATCACTACGACGATGGCGCGCAGAACCAGCTCGCACACCTAGCCGCACTCGGCTACCTCAGCGGCCTGCCCGCGTCGGCCGAAATGCCGCGTGACGCGAACTGGAAGGACACGCACGCCCCGCTGGACGCGCGTGCACGCGCCTACCTCGACATCAACTGCGGGCATTGCCACAACGGCAACGGTGCGGCCAACACCACCGGCCTCACGCTGACCAACGACACGCCGGAGGATCGCCACCTCGGCATCTGCAAGCCCCCGACCGCGGCCGGCCGGGGCACTGGCGACCACTTCTTCGACATCGTGCCGGGGCAGCCGGGCGAGTCGATCCTGCCGTACCGGCTGTCGTCCAAGGAGCCCGGCGTGATGATGCCGGAGATCGGCCGCAGCACCGTGCACCGCGAAGGCGTGGCACTGATCAAGGCATGGATCGCGGCGCAGCCGGGGAGCTGCGTCGCGATCCACTGATTCCACCATCCTGACCCATGCGCGGCTGCCATCGCCGCGCGATCCGATGCAAGGGGAGAGCACCGAATGAGCATGCGTCAACGTCCACTCTCGATCAGCCTGCGCCGACTGCTGTTCGGCGGCAGCACGCTGCTGCTGATGTGCAGCCCGTCGCTCGCGTTTGGCGCCGATGCGCCGCCGCAGGATGCCGCCGCCGGCAAGTCAAACCTGCCGACGGATCAAGCCAAGGCTGATCCGGCCAAGGCCGAGATGCTCGGCAAGATCACCGTCACCGCGCAGAGCCGTTCGCAGGAAATGCAGGAGGTGCCGATCCCGCTGCAGATCATCACCGCCAGGCAGGTCGACACGCTGGCCGCGACCGACCTCAGCAAAATGAGCCTGTTCGTCCCCGGTCTGGTGGTTGGCGGCGACCAGCCGACCCAGCCCAGCTATCAATTGCGCGGCATTTCCACCGACGACTTCGGCATCGGCACCGAGTCGGCCGTGGGTGTGTATATCGACGGCGTCTATGCGGCCCGCTCCGGCGGCGCCCTGCTCGCGTTCAACGACGTGCAGCGGATCGAAGTGCTGAAGGGCCCGCAGGGCACGCTGTTCGGCCGCAACGCCGCTGCTGGCGCGATCTCCATCGTCACCAACGAACCCAGTGATCATTTTGAGGGGCGCGCACGGGTGCGTTTCGGTGACTACGGGCGGCAATACCTCGACGGCTTGCTCAACGTACCGCTCAGCAAGGACATGGCGCTGCGTTTCAGCGCATACAGCAATCGCAGCGACGGCTGGATCACTGATGCTGCCAGCGACAAGCAATACGGTGGCGACCACGACTTCGGCACTCGCGCGGTATGGCGCTGGAACGTCACCGGCGACACTCGCGTGTTGCTGTCGTGGGATCACGAAAACCTCAAGCAGCTGCCGCACCCCGCGATCGGCTTGATCCCGCTGTCGAACGACACGCAGCAGCGCCCACCGTATCCGCCCGATCCGACGACCTTTCTCAACCCGCTGCATGCACCGCTTTACAACGACGCAGTCGGCGCGGTGGAGAAGCGCAAATTCGACGGCGCCACGCTGAGCGTGGACCACTCGTTCGCCTGGGGCAGTCTGGTCTCGACCACCGCCTGGCGGCATTTCAACACCGAGAACCTCGGTGACTACGACGGTACCAACCACATCGTCAGCTACCTCGACACCGCCAACATCGAGCACAACAACAGCTGGTATCAAGAGTTCAAGCTGAGCGGCAGCAACAGCCTGGTGGACTGGGTCGGCGGCGTCAGCTACTACGACGAGCAGGCGCGCCAGACCAGCCAGACCAACGTGTTCACCGACAGCATCGACACCCTCGCCGGCAACGTGATGGGCGTGGGCCACCCGCTGACCGACATCAGCAACGGGCTGGCCGCGATGGGCCTGCCGTATACCTTGCTCGGCGACCCGTGGCAGGAGGCGATCAGCAACGTCGGCCACTTCAAGGCCTACGCCGCGTTCGGCGACGTGATCTGGCACCTCAACGACAAGCTCAACCTCACCACCGGCATCCGATACACGCGCGACCAGAAGACGTTCTCCTGGTACAACATGCCGCGCCGCGCCGATCGGTTCGACGCCACCGTGCAATCGCTCAACGATGCCGGCATCCTCGCCATGCTGCCGCCGGAGGCGCAGTACGCGCTGGCTGCATTCGGCAACAACATCATCTTCACCGACGCGGTCGGGGTGCCGGTGCAGTTCAAAGACAGCTGGAGCGACTTCAGCCCGCGTGCGGTGCTGGACTACAAGTTCACTCCGGACGTGATGGGTTATGTCTCGGTCACCAAGGGCTACAAGGCCGGCGGCTACAACAGCGTGCAGGTGGGCTCGCGTTTCCAACCGGAAAAGGTGTGGAACTACGAGGCCGGTATCAAGACCGTGTTCCCCGAGCAGAACCTGCTGCTCAACAGCTCGGTCTACTACTACAAGTACAGCAACCGGCAGGCACTGACGCTGGACCCGAACACCGCCGGCTCCGGCGTGCCGCGCTACCTGGTCAACAGCACTGACCAGGAAGCTCGGGGACTGGAACTGGAGGTGCAGTGGCAACCCGTGGACGACCTGCGGCTGAGCTTCACCGGCGCCTACATCGACGCCACCTACAGCAAGGCGGTGGCACCGTCGGGTGTCAGCCTGTCGGGCCAGCCCACCGGCGAACCGAAGTTCTCGTTCGCCGCGACGCTCGGCTATACCTGGCACGCGGTGGCAGACGGCAAGCTGGAGGCCAACCTCAACTACGCGTTCCGCGGCGAGTCGCGCTGCAACCGCGACTCGCAGCTGCAGGGCACCTGTCAGGTCAGCCCAAACTTCAGCACCGGCACGAGCCAGCAACGCACCGATGCGCGTCTGGACTGGAGTTCGGCCAACGATCACTGGGGCGTGGCATTCTACGTCAACAACCTGTTCGACAAGCGCCATGTGACCGGGGTCAACAACATCTCGGCCAGCGTGTTCGGCACGCCCTACGCGAGCATCACGCCGCCGCGCATGTGGGGCGTGGAACTACGCGCCAAATTCTGAGACCGTCATGACCGATAGCAACGACCTGGGCGCCACCCTGCAGCGCCTGCGTGATGCGCAGACACGCGAGCCGATGCCGGCATGGGCGCAGCGCGCCAGGCGTTTGCGCGTGCTGGAGGCGATGCTGCGCGAGCAGCACGATGCGTTCGCGGCGGCGATCAACGCCGACTTCGGCTGTCGCCCGCGCGAGGAAACCGATCTGCTGGAAATCTTCCCCAGCCTGTCGGCGATCCGGCATGCGTTGTCCAAAGGACGGCGCTGGATGAAGCCGCGGCGACAGCTGGCCGATCTGCTGTTCCTGCCCGCGCGTACCGAATTGCGGCCGCAGCCGCGCGGCGTGATCGGCATCATCGTGCCGTGGAATTACCCGCTGTATCTGGCCGTCGGCCCGCTGGTCGACGCGCTGGTCGCCGGCAACCGCGCGATGCTTAAGATGAGTGAATTCACGCCGCGCTTCTCAGCGCTGTTCGCCGAACAGATGGCGCGTTATTTCCAGCCCGACGAAGTGGTCGTGGTGAACGGCGACGCTGCGGTGGCGCAGGCGTTTTCCGCGCTGCCGTTCGACCACCTGCTGTTCACCGGCTCCACCGCGGTTGGCCATCACGTGATGCGCGCCGCCGCCGCGAACCTCACGCCGGTAACGTTGGAACTGGGCGGCAAGTCGCCGGCGATCATCGGCCCCGGCGCACGCTTCGAGCATGCAGTGGAACGCATCGTGTTCGGCAAGCTGGTCAACGCCGGGCAGACCTGCATCGCACCGGACTACGTGCTGCTGCCGCGCGCGCGCGTGGCGGAGTTCATCGACGCTGCCCGCCGCACGATGACGCAGATGTACCCCCAGCTGGCGCAGAGCACGCAATACGCCAGCATCGTCTCCGAGCGCCAGTATCAGCGCCTCGTCACGCTGCGCGACAGCGCCGTTGCTGCCGGTGCGCACGCACATCCGCTCAGCGATGCTGCCGAGGACGCGACGCGCCGATTACTGCCGCCGCAACTGCTGAGCGAGGTCAGCGACAGCATGGATGTGATGCGCGAGGAGATCTTCGGCCCGCTGCTTCCGCTGTTGCCGTACGACACGCTCGACGAGGCGATTGCCTATGTAGGCGCGCGCGCGCATCCGCTGGCCCTGTACCTGTTCGAGCAGGATCAGGCCAGCATTGACCAGGTGCTGGCACGCACCCACGCCGGCGGCGTCAGCGTCAACGACACGCTGTACCACATCGCCCAGCACGGCCTGCCGTTCGGCGGCGTCGGTGCTTCCGGCATGGGCGGCTATCACGGCGAGGCCGGCTTCCGCACGTTCTCGCATCTGAAGCCGGTATTCCGACAGGCCCGCTTCAATGGCGCCGGCTTACTCAATCCACCGTACGGTGCACGCTTCCGTCGCATGCTGGAGCTTCTGCTCAAGCGTGGTTGAATACTGGCCGCCCTGCCGGCTGCCTGATCGCATAAAAAAACCTCCCCGCTCACGCGGGGAGGTTTTGTTTGGACGCCTGTTTCGTGTTGCCGCAGTTAGAACTTGTACTGCGCCGAGAAGCTCAGCAGGTTGCCGTAGTCGTCGAAGTTGCCAGCCAGCGTGTCACCCGTGCCGCTCTTCGTGTTCACGTGGGCCTGATTGACGAAGATATGCGCATAGGACGCATTGATCTCGAAGTGCTCGCTGGCCTTGTAGCCGATGCCGAACGAGGCCATCTGACGGGTCGAGTCAGGCACGCGCGGGTCACGTGTGGAGAGGTGGGTCGGGGTGGTATCGAGCGAGATACCTCCGCGCAAGGTGACCTTGTCGGTCAGGTAGTAATCACCACCGATCGAGGCGAAGACGGTGTTGCGCCAGTTGAACACTTCCGTGGTCGGCGGCTGCGCATTGCCGTAATTCACCGTCAGGTTCTTGAACACGTCCCACTTGG
>DASZCB010000576.1:0-1820 GCA_035943575.1 Rhodanobacter sp.
ATCTTCGCCACTTCGTCGAGACCGATACGGTGGATCGCGTCGGGGCTCAGATCCAGCGTGGTGTATTCGTGGATCTGCTGGTGATAGAACGCCTTCCCGTCCGGCAGCGCCTCAGCCGCCAGGGTGGCGCGTGCTTGCGGCACGTAGTCGTTGCGGAAAAACGCCAGCAGCTTCGCGTAGGCCGGGATCACCTCGTCGCGGATACGCTGCAGCGCCCGCCCCTGCATGGCCTGCGCCTGTTCGGCCGGGATCGATGCCGGCAGCTGCTTGAACGGCACATAGAAACTGCTCTGGGTCGGATCCTTCAGCTCGGCCACCGCAGCAATCGACACATCGCGGCCTTTGAGCACGTCGCGCGGCACGCTGAAACCACGCGCGAGGCCGAGCCGCATGTTGGCGATCTGCTGATCGAAGTAGGCAGGAATCTGATCAAGCCGGTCGAGGTAACGGCGGTAGTCGTCGGCCGTGCGCAGCCTGTCGCCGCCGAGATCGTAACCGATGTCGGACCAGAACGCGGAGTCGCTGTTGAACGGCATCTGCCAGTTCTTGAATTGCTGGTTGGCGACAAAGTTGCCAATCTGCTCGCGATAGACCGCATAGTTGACCCGGTTGGCCGGCGACAACTGCGCCACGTCGACGCCATCGAGCTGCTTGAGCACGTGTTGCCAGTAGTCCAGCCGCTGCTGCTGGCTGCCCGCATCGACGTCGTCGAGGCGGCCGCTGTTGGGCTGCGCTTCGCCGGACGCGCTGATTCCGGCCTGCCCCGTACGCCACGCCCACTCGGTGGTGTAGATGTTCTTGAAGCGCGCATTGCTGTCCTGCGCGGCCCACGCCGGTGCGGCCAGGAACGCTGCGCCCAGCAGCAGCCATGGCATGCCCGTGATGATTTTCACTGCACAAGTTTCCCTGTCGGTTGCGGCGCGGATGCGGTCGCCAAGGCGGCATCTTCCACGCTCCAGAAGTCGAGCGCCGGTGGCGGAAGCTGGGGCAAGGCTGCCAGCAACAGCAGCTCCCGCACGGCGTCCTTCAATCGTGCCACGCGCAGCGTGATATCGCGAGCACCGAGCCAGACGGAAAAATCAGCCAGCGACTCCAGCGAGGTGCTGTCCAGATCCGGCGATTCCTCCAGGCTGAGCACCACCACCCGGCTGCCGACATGGCTTTCGACCTGCTGGCGCGCCAGCGCCAGCACTGATTCCGCATTGGCGAAGAACAACGGCTCTTCCGGGCGCAAGATCAGGACGCCCGCCGGCTCCACCGCCTGCGGATGCAGTTCGATGCTGACAAAGTCATGGCCACCATCGAGCCGTCCAAGCACACTGATGCGTGGCGTGGCGAACTGGCGCAGCAGCATCGCCAGACTGAACGCGATCGCCGCCAGCAGGCCGCTGAGGATGCCGAGCGCAAGCACTGCAAGTACTGCGGCGAGCGCCACCAGCCGGTCACGCTTCCACTGCAGATAGGGCTTGAACACCGCCAGCCGCCATGACTTGCTCACCGCGTGAATCACGATCGCCGCCAGCACCGGCGCGGGAATGCGTTCGATCCAGCGCAACAGCAGCAACACCATCAGCAACACGCTGCCGGCGGCGACCAGCCCGGCTACCCGCGAGCGCGCACCGGCGGCCTCGTTCGCCGAGGTACCGGAATAGCCTGCACCAAGCGGCATGCCGTGCAACAGACCCGATAACGCGTTCGCCACGCCGAGCACCAGCAGATCGCGATTCGGATTGACCGAGTCGCCATGCTTCAGCGCAAACGCGCGGATCGCGCCGTACGACTCCGCGTACAGCACCAGCAGCAAGGCCGCCGCCAATTCG
>DASZCB010000577.1:0-5232 GCA_035943575.1 Rhodanobacter sp.
CATTCCGTAAGATGTTTCGCTCTGCGAGGCATCGCTTTTGCGCGGCTAGTCATGCAAACATCACGTCACCGTTCGAGGCTTGGGACGGTGAGTCGTACCCCGCTGGGATCTCCATCGCATGGACGCTATGCGCATGCCGCATACCTTCTATGTGAGTGAAGGTATGCGGGGCAAGGGAATCCATACTCAACAGGGGGAAACATGTTTAGAAAACTATTGGCGGCAACAGTGTTGGCGGGCGTCCTGGTCATGTCGGGTTGCGCAAGCGTGCCCATGGCCAGCAAGAGCGCTGACACCCAGGCGAAGCAGTTCACTCCGGCTACGGACAAGGCAACGGTCTACATCTACCGCAACGAAGTCTTCGGCTCGGCGATCAAGATGCCGTTGCTGATCGACAATATGTCGGTGGGCGATACCGCGTCCAAGACATATGTAGTGAAACAGCTCTCGCAGGGGGCGCACACCATTACGTCGAAGACCGAGAAAGACTCTTCGGTCACCATCGATATGGTGGCCGGACAGCTGTATTACGTCTGGCAAGAGGTGAAGATGGGCATGTTCGCCGCCGGTTCGGCGTTGCATGTCGTCGATGAGAAGAAGGGTCGGGCCGGAGTGCAGGAATCGACATTGATCGAGTAAGCGCAACGGTATGGCAGCGGGCGGAACATGATGCCCGCTGACTACTGACTCACACACCAAGGGCGGCAGCGATGCCGCCCTTTTGGTCAGCAAGGGTCAGATGGCATTTATTCCGCGTCAGCTCATGCCGCTAGGGATGAGTACGGCGGAACGTTCAGCGCGGCCTAGCGATCCGCCTCGCTCGCCGCCACCGCCAACCCCGACACCACACCCAGCGAGGGGTCGCCTTGCACCAGCGGGATCTCCGGGAAGCAGGCTTGCACGCGTGCCTTGATCTGCGGTGAGCGGGAGGTGCCGCCGGTGAGGAAGACGCTGGCGGGGAGTTCGTCGAGGTCGCTGCGTACGATCGCCAGGGTGCGCTCCATCTGGCCGAGAAACGAAGCGATGGCGCTGTGGAAGTCCTCGCTGTCGAGTTCGACCGCGAGGCCGTGCTCGATGAAGTCCAGTTCGGCGCGGTGGCGTGTCGACGTGCTCAAGGTGATCTTGCTGCGCTCGGCCGCCTGGTTGAGACGGGTAGTGGCGCCGGGCTCTTGCAGGGCTCGCAGGCGGGCGCCGTAAGGCTCGTCGATGAGGCGATAATTCTGCTGACGAAACTCACGCTGCTTGGGCAGGTTGTGCACGCTGGCAGCATCCACGAATCGATGTGCGGGCATGCTGATCTGATCCTTGCCAAGTTGTGGCATGAAGCTGTGCAGGCTGACGCTCACGTCGAGGTCGGTGCCGCCCTTGGGCAGGCCCCAGCTGCGCGCGATACGCGCAGCTTCGCCGCCGCCGAGTTGGGCGTGAGCCACGTCAGTGGTGCCGCCGCCTATGTCGACGATCAGCGCGTACTGCCGTTGCTGCAGACTCTGGTGGTAATGCATCGCGGCGGCTGCCGGTTCTTCCAGAAACGATACGTTGTCGAAACCGGCCATTGCGGCCGCCTCGCGCAGGATGTCGATCGCCTGTTCCGATCCTTGCGCGCCCATCGAGCTGCGAAATTCCACCGGCCGCCCGATCACCGCGCCGCGCACCGGCGCGTCGAACTGGCGGCTCGCGGTGAGGCGGATGTGCTCAAGGATATGCGTGGCGATATGCACGATCACTTTGCGCACCTGCGGGTCGAGCCGATAGCCAAACATCGACTTGGGCGACTCGATCAGATTGCCGCCGCCACTTTCCAGGTAGCCTTCCACCGCTTCCTCGCCGAATAGTGCGTGCTGGAAACTGGCGACCGAGGCAGTGGCGGCCCTGGTCTGTTCCTCCATCCACTGCCGCCGCACCACGCGCAGGGCTTCGCGACGCAGCTCCTCTTCGCTGCGCGATGCCGTCGCCTGTCCACGTGCCGCGGCGGCTTGCTGGCGATGCTGGGCCCTGATCAGGCGCAGCTGAGTCTCCAGCTGCGCTTCCAGCGCAGGAGTCAGTGCGAAATCATTGGGGTCCGGCACCACCTCGGGGAAGAATACCGCCGTGCGGAACTGCTCGGTGTCGCCGAAACGCACCAAAGTCAGTTCGCCGTCGATGATGGCCGCGGCAGCCGAGTAGCTGGTGCCGAAATCGATGCCGATGTGCATGGGTGCGCTGTCGTTGTGTGTCAACCCGACAGTATGACGGGAACAGGAGTGGGTGTCTGGCGAACGTATCTTTCCAGCCAAGACTGTCCCGACAGGTGGCACCATAGAACAACGCTCGATTGGCATCGGTGGGCAGGATGAGTAGCCATGGTCCCGGTATTGCGCACTCGCTGAGCCGGATGCGTGGACAGTTTCTGAAACAGCTGCCCGCGAAAAGCCATGAGAACGTCTTCGCCAGCCAGAAAAATCTCGCACAATGCCGGCCATTCCCTTCACCCCTCGCGACAGGACGTCCATGAATCGCCTCCCCGGCCTCGACTTTCTGCGTGCCATCGCCATCGTGTGGGTGATGCTGTTCCACTCCTTCATCGTCGGCGGGCTCGGCCCCGACTTCGCCTGGCTATCGCGCTACGGCTGGGCGGGTGTGGATATCTTCTTCGTGCTCAGCGGTTTCCTGATCGGCACGCAGGTGCTGCGGCCATTGCAGCGCGTCGAGCCGTTGTCGTTCGGCGAGTTTTACGCGCGTCGCGCGTGGCGCATCCTGCCGGCGTTTGCGGTGGTGCTGGCGCTGTATGTGTTTTTCCCGGTGCTGCGCGAAGTGCCGGGGCTGCAGCCGTGGTGGCAGTTTGCCACGTTCACGCTGAACCTATTGATCGACTACAACAGCAACCAGGCTTTCTCGCATGCGTGGTCGCTGTGCGTAGAGGAGCATTTTTACCTGGTCTTTCCGCTGCTGGCGTGGTGGCTGACACGCCGGCCATCGACGCTGAAGTTCGTCGGTGTATGCACGGCGGTGGTCGTACTCGGCATCGCCTTGCGCACGACGGTATGGCTGCACGATGCGGCGATCGATCCGCCGCGCAACTGGTTCCTCGAAGACATCTACTACCCGACCTGGATGCGGCTGGACGGATTGCTGATGGGCATCGTGCTGGCCGCATTGCGGGTGTATCGACCCCAGGCATGGGCACGACTGCAGGCGCGCTCGAACGTGCTGCTGCTTGGCGGTATCGCCGTGTCATGCCTCGCGTTCTGGCTATTCCGCGATCGCACCGGTCTGCTCGCCAATGCGCTCGGCTGGCCGCTGCTGTCGTGCGCCTTCGGTCTGCTGGTGTTTGCCGGCGCGGATCGTCAGAGTCTGCTCGGCCGTTGGCGAGTACCGGGCGCAGGCTGGATCGCCGGCATTTCCTACAGCCTGTATCTCAGCCACAAGATTGCCTTCCATGTCGTACAGGCGACGTTGAGCGCGTCGTTACAGGAGCATGGCGTGATCGCCTTCGCGGTGTACGCGCTGGCGGTACTTCTGCTGGGCGCGGCACTGCACTACTTCGTCGAACGCCCGTTCCTTCGCCTGCGCGAGCGCAGAGAAATAAGCAAGATATCAATGGCAGCGTCCAACGAAAACGGAAGTGTGATGACGAGCGCGTTGGAGCCAGTGCCTCAACCTGATTTCTAATGATGGCATGGGCTTCCGCTGATGGCTCACGAGCTGCCTGATACGGACGCCATGCGTTTGCCGGAATTCCGGTAACTGTTGACGTGGGCTGCCCCACCGCGTGAAAGAAGACATTTCGCGCGCAGGTTGTCGTACGACGCCAGATGATCGTCCAGCCACAGCTGGAACTTCGCGGTGAACAAGTCGTCCGCCTTGTTTTCCATTGGCTGCGGAAGGCCGCTGATGGCGTTGCGCTTCCAGGGTTCGTGTTCCAGATCCGCGATGGTCTGGCTGCAGGCATCCTCCAGTCGGATGTCGGGCCGCAAGTCCAGGAACTGACAGATCCGGACCCATTCGTCGTCCGGCTCGCGGACCAGGTCTTCCAGAAATACGAAGGCGTGATGGGCGCGCCCGAGGCACGCTTCATGAATCTGCATGGCGCGGTTCCAACGACGCGCCCAATGCACCGAGCCGCCGCCGAAGGCATCGTCATTCTCGAAGCGCAGGTAAGCGTCCGCCAGCGAAGCCAGCACGTCTGTGCCCCGGCGTATGACATGGATGAAGCGGGCCCCGGGTGCACAGGCTTCGATTTCCGGGAGGTACAGAAGATGATTCGGCGTCTTCTCCACCCAGAGCGAACAGTCGGCTCGCAGCGCAAGCGCATCGAGTTGGTCGATAAAGGTGGTGGCGCAGGCGTTCGCGCTGAAAGGTATCCGTTTGATCGGCGCGCGCTCGCCACCCAGCGAGTGCAGCAACGGGGCAATCGACAGCCGGGTCTGTTTGCGCATCAAGCCGAGGCGTTGCTGTCGCCAGCGGCGTGGGCGCGGCCTGGCATGGTGATCGCCCCAGCGCCATTCCAGATCCGCATGCAGATGCTCGAAGAAGGCGGTCTCGGGCAGCGTGTAAACATCTGGATGCCGGGCCAGCAAAGCCTGCATGAACGTTGTGCCGGATCGCGGACAGCCAACGATAAAAGTCCGTTGCACAGCAAGTAGCCTCATCAACTGACGCCGGAAACGTACGCCCGGCAACAACTGTTCAACGTGTGTGAATCGGGCGGGTTGACGCGTGCAGGAATCGGGATGCGTGATCCATGCCGTCAAACGCGAGCATGAGGGTCTGTGCGAGGCACGTTGCAGTTCAGAGATGCCGCGGCTGATCCGAGGTGTCGACTGACCCTGAAGGTTTGACGATTTCACTTTCGACGACCATGTCGAGCACGTAGACGGTGGACGGCGCATCGGCGGGGGGCAGCTTCAGCGCGTAGCGCTTCACGCGCAGCACATTGCGGGTATCCGGCTGGTGCGCGTAGCCCTCGATGTCTTGCTGCAGCGGTTGCCATGGGCCGGGCTGGCCGCTGCGCAGGCCTTGCGCGTCGTAGTGGCGTTCACGTATCTGCAGGCAGGTCTTGTGCGGGATAAGCGGATGGTTGCAAGGCACCAACTGTGGCGCCACTTCCAGGAACATCGTCTCGCCGGGGCCACCGTAGCGCGTTTCTGCCGTCGGCTTACCGGCGAACGTCAGCGACTGGCCGCTGTCGGCCGCCAGCGTGAGCAGCGGCGTGTCGCCGGCGGTCGACAGGATCAGGGTGGGGGCGCCTTGCAG
>DASZCB010000578.1:0-6309 GCA_035943575.1 Rhodanobacter sp.
GCGTAGGTAACGCTGATCGCCATCAATTGGCGGCCCGGCGCCTGGGTCAGATGGGCATCCAGCACGTGGTGCTCTTCTGCCGCCATCGTGATGGATGGCATGGCGACACCCACTATGAGAACCAGACTGGTCGCAGCGTAACGGGCAAAGCTCAACAGGCGGTGCATGGCATGACTCCGAAGTTGGTTTGACGGTGGCTTGAATAGAACAAGCGTCACCGCGCTGATGCTTGCCTCTTCGCCAGCGACTTCAGCTCCGCCGCCAGATCCGCATCCGTTCCTTCGACTCGACGCACGATGCGTCCATCGGCATCGACGATCAACAAGGTCGGCACGTGCATGACGCGAAAGCGCCGGAACAAAGCACCGGACTCGTCCAGAGTGAGCGGAATGCCGGGATGGTACTTGCGCTGGTAATTGCCGAGATCGTCCCTGCTCGCCCACAAGCCCGAAGCGATGCCGAGCCAGCGCGCATGACCATCGCCAGACAGTACGGCCACCTGCTTGCGCACTGCACGGCAACTCGTCGCCACACCCGGCCGACTGGTCGCAAGATACGACTCGCACCACGGCGAAAGGAACACGAGCGCCGTCGGAAGCTTCCTGCCGACGTCCTGCGCATGGAACGTCTTGCCGTCCAGCGTCTGTGCCGTAAACGCCGGCAGATGATCACCCACGTCGACAGGCGGCTCCTCCTTCGGTGCCTGCACGCTCTTTACGGGCACTCCCGATGTGGTGCGTGCAGCAAGCAGCGCAGCATCCAGTCTGGCGTCGGCCATGTGGCCCACATACAGAATGCGGCCGTCACGACCGATCACGACGTGTTGTGGCGTCACCCGCAGCTGAAAGGCCTGATCCAGCGTGCCGTCGTCAAACACGATCGGCATCTGCAGTCCCATCGCCTGGCGGTACTTTCGGACATCCGCCACCGTGTCATCAAAGCCCACATCGATGGCTATCACCGCCATGTCAGGCCCCGCCTGTTCGAAAGTGTGTTCGAAGTGCGGCATCTGTTCGCGGCAGGGCACACACCAGGTGGCCCAGAACTTCAGATAGACGGCTTTCTTGCCATAAAGGCTGGCCAGGTCGATGGTCTGCCCATCGATGGTCTTGAGCACCATGCGCGGCGCAGGCGAGCCAACCAAGCCATGACCGGCGGCTTCAGCACGTTGCTGGCCGGTGTCGGCACGAAGCGGCGAACTAACCAATGCAAGCAGCATCACAAACAGCAAAACTATATAGCGCATGACGACTCCCGAAGATGAAAGCACACATACGCATGCTCACGATTTCGCGTGGTCGCCATAAGAGCCACTTTGCAGCAAAGTGATGGGGCCACGTGCAATGACACGGCAGGCCGGTTCATCGCGATCGCTTTAGCCACCCATCAACGTCACAACCCGGCGTACGGCTTCGTCGACACGATCGGCAGCGATCATGCCAAAGCCGAATGCCAGACCATTCGGCGCGGACCGACCCAAGGCATAGCGACCTAAAGCATCCAGATGGATGCCTTCTGCCGCGGCACGGGCAACCAGCATCCTCGCATTCAATGAACGCGGAATCCGCGCCGACAGATGCAGACCGGCTTCCGATGGCAGCGCCAGCAGACGGCCATCGCCGTGCCGCACCAGTGCGTCCAGCAATACCTCGCGCCGCTCGGCATAGACCTTGTGCATCTTGCGCACGTGGCGCACCAGATGCCCTTCGGCAATGAAGGCCGCGAGCGTGTCCTGCGCCAGCACGTCGCAATGCCAGTCGGCGAGCTGCTTCGCAAGGGCAAGTGCCGGTCGCAGCCATGGCGGTGCCACCACATAGCCCAGGCGCAGTGCCGGGAAGAGACATTTGGAAAACGTCCCGACATAACAGACCGAACCGCTGCGGTCGAGCGTCTGCAATGCATCCAGTGGCCGCCCGCTGTATCGGAACTCACCGTCATAGTCGTCCTCGATCACGACAGCGCGCCGCACTCGCGCGAACTCCAGCAGCGCCGCGCGACGTTGCGGCGACAACGCCACACCGAGCGGAAACTGGTGCGATGGCGTCACGTAGATCACCCGTGCGCTGATGGGCAATCGTTCGACCACCAAACCCTCGTCATCGACCGGCACGGCGACCACGTTCGCACCGGCTGCAGCGAACGCTGCATGCAGCGGCGGATAACCGGGATCCTCGACCGCCACCGTGCTGCGCCCAGGCGTCACCAGCACCCGCGCAAGCAGATCGAACGCCTGCTGCGCCCCGCTGGTGACGATCACATCGTCGGCGTGACAGGCGACAGCACGGGCGAACGAGATGTGTTTGGCGATGGCCTCACGCAGGGCCGGCCGTCCCTCCGGCTGACCATAGGCCGGCGGGGCCTTCGACAGCGTGCGCAGTGCACGAGCCGACAAGCGGCGCCACACGTCAAACGGAAATTGCGTGTTGTCAGGCACGCCGAGGCTGAAATCATGGCGGAACACTCTGTCCGATGCCGCCGAAAAGGGGCCGGGCGACTTCCGCCAATGTGGCGCCAGGCGGCGATCCATATCGACGCTGGCTTCAGACAGACGTGACGCATCGCGTCGGGCCAGCGTGTCGGCGACGTAGTTGCCTGCGCCACGTCGTGCGACCACGTAACCTTCGCTCAGCAACAAGTCGTAAGCCGCGACCACGGTGTTGCGAGAGATCGCCAGCATGCCTGCCAGCTCGCGAGTCGCCGGCAATCGCAAGCCCGGTTTCAGTCGTCCGTCGAGAATCGCCCCACGCAACTCTTTGTGCAGAACGCGCAGAAGCTCGCGCGAACCGGGTGGGGGCAAGGTAATCGGAAACCCGAAAATTGGATCCATGATTTTGCCAATGTGTGGATCTTATAACATGCCAAAATTATACCTAATCTGCATCCATCGCTCCTCACCCCTTCGAGCGCGCGCTGATTCATCTCCTTGCGTAACACAGACTAAAGAGCGACACCCGCAAGACTGCTGACAATTTCTGTCAGCGACCTGGAATAGCTTGCACCGGCCAAACTTCGACGAGCTTCTGCCATGAAAAGGTCCGACATCGCTGTACTGCTGCTGCTAGGTGCCTTGTGGGGCGCATCGTTTCTGTTTATGCGCATGGGTGCAAGCGAGTTTGGCAGCATGCCCCTGGCCGGCATGCGGGCGATCGGTGCCGCCGCCTGTTTTGCACCCTTGTTCGCTTCGCGCAATCGCGTCGCCGAGCTGCGTGCCCATTGGAAACCGCTCGCGGTGATGGGCCTGACCAATTCCGCATTGCCGTATGTGTTGTTCTCGTTCGCGGCGCAGATCCTTCCGGCTGGGCTATCAGCCATCTTTGATGCGATCACCCCGTTGCTCGTCGCCACTTCTGGCTGGTTGTGGCTGAACGAAAAACTCAACGCCCCGCACATGGTCGGGCTGGTGATCGGCCTGGCCGGTGTGCTCTGGTTGATTGGCGATACGGCCGGCTTCGGCCACGGCGGAACCGGGACGATGCTGGCCATGTTGGCCTGCGTGGCAGCCACGGTTTGCTACGCGTTCTCAGTGCATTACGGCCACCGGCACCTGAAGGCAGTGTCCCCGATGACGGCGGCGGCAGGCAGCCAGCTCGTCGCGGCACTGGCGCTGGCACCGTCCACGGTATGGCTGTGGCCGGCGAAGGCGCCGGGCGCACAGGCATGGATCGCCATGTTTGGTCTTGCGGTTGCCTGCACGGCGGTGGCTTACGTCCTGTTTTTCCGATTGATAGCGCGCGTCGGTGCGGCGCGCACGATGATCGTGCTGTACCTGATCCCTGCGTTCGGCGTGCTGTGGGGATCGCTGTTTCTGGGCGAATCATTCACCGTCGCGATGGCCGTGGGCTGTGCCGTGATCCTGCTCGGTACTGCACTGACCACTGGGGTGATCCGTTTTCGCCCGGTTGCGGCAGCCGACCCGATGCCCATCGTGGAAGAGACCTAGGGATGCTCTGATCTCTTCAACACAGGCGTCACCGGTTCTGTCTGCCCGCAGATCAAGGTGCGCCTGCGAAGGCAGGCTGGCCGCCTGTCGAGGAGGTGCGCCGCGGAGATGTGGGCAGACAGAATCGGCCCCAACCGATTGAAAACAAATGACGGGGTGATGTCCAGAAGGCCCGCAGCCGGCAGCGCGCGGCTTGCCAAGGCAACCAGCCTTGGCTGCGCCACGCACCACCACCTGCGAACCTTCTGGACATCATGCCGCCTGCGTTGAAGAGATCAGAGCATCCCTAACCCGGCAACTTCCCCGGCTGGGCCATAATCCCCTTTCGTCCGAGCTTAGGCTCGGGCCCCTGATGCTGGAGTAGCAATGCGTTCGATCCGTCCTGGCCATCTGGCCGCCCGCTTCTCTGCCCTGCTTTGTCTTTGGCTCGTCCTGTGCCTTAGCGCCTTGCCGGCATTCGCACAGGATGACCTCGCCGGCCTGCTTCCGGTGACCGAGGCGTACAAGCTTAGCGCCGACACCTCGACCCCGGGCGTCGTGAAACTGCACTGGACCATCGCACCCGACTATTACCTTTATCGCGGCCGCATGAAGTTCAAGAGTGCCGACGGTGTAACGCTGGGCGCAGCGCAGCTGCCCGACGGCGAAAAACATCACGACGAATATCTGGGCGACGTGGAGACCTACCACCACGGCGTCGACGCCAGCCTTCCTTACACCGTCGCTGCCGGCGCCACGCGCCTGAAGCTGAGCGTGCAGTACCAGGGCTGCCACGAGGTCGATCCGAAAATCTGCTACCCGCCGCATACCGAGCAGCTTGATCTGCCGTTGCCGACGAACATCAGTGACATGGTGGTGCCCGCCGCCGGCAATACGCTGGGCTCGGCGTTGAATCGACTCGGCAGCAAGACCACTGCCTCCGGTGCTGGCATGGACAGCGCGCCGCTACCGGCCGAGCAGGCGTTCCATTTCGAGGCACTGGCGCAGAACCCGCATCAACTGCTGCTGCGCTGGACGATGCCCAAGGGCTACTACCTGTATCGCGACCAGACCACGCTGAAGCTGAAGGATGCCGCTGGCCTCAGCCTGAAACCGGCATGGCCGGCCGGCACCGCGCATCGCGACGCGCACTACGGCGACGTCACCGTGTACTTCGATCAGGTCGAGTTGCCGGTCACGGTCGACGGCGACCTCGGTGGCCGCAAACAGCTGACGCTGGAAGCAAGTTTTCAGGGCTGTCAGGACGGCGGCCTGTGCTACCCGCTGATGACGCGTTCGGTGAACGTCGATCTGGGCAGCAGTGTCGCCACGTCCGGCACCACGACGCCAACCGCGCCGACCTTGTCGCCGGCCGATGTCGATCAAGGTCCGCTGCAGGTAAGCCTGATCACGGCGCTGCTGCTGGCGCTCGGCGGCGGACTGGTGCTGAACCTGATGCCATGCGTGCTGCCGGTGCTGTCGATCAAGGCGGTCAGCGTGCTGGAGAGCGGTGAGAACCGCGCCACGGCACGGCGCCATGCCTTGTTCTATACCGCTGGCGTGTTGTGCAGTTTCGCCGCACTGGGGCTGGGCATTCTTGCGCTGCGCACCGCCGGGCATGCACTGGGCTGGGGTTCGCAATTGCAGCAGCCGCTGCTGGTCGGGGCGCTAGCCTGCGTGATGCTGGCGGTCGGGCTGTCGATGTCCGGCGTGGTGCAGTTCGGCGCCGCGCTGGGCAATACCGGCGCCGGCCTGGCCGCGCGCTCCGGCCCGGCTGGCGACTTCTTCACCGGCGTGCTGGCGGTGGTGGTGGCCAGTCCGTGTACCGCGCCGTTCATGGGCAGCGCGCTGGCGTACGCGTTCGCTGCTCCGATGGTCTCGGCCCTGCTGGTGTTCCTGATGCTCGGCATCGGGCTGGCGCTGCCGTTCCTGCTGATCGGCTTCGTACCGGCGCTGGCGCGTCTGCTGCCGCGGCCGGGGCGCTGGATGGAAACGCTGAAGCAGGTGCTGGCATTTCCGATGTATTTGACCGCAGTGTGGCTGGTCTGGGTATTGGCGAACCAGCGCGGCGCCGATGCGGTGGTACTGGTGCTGGTGACGATGGTGCTGCTGGCGATGACACTGTGGTGGTTCGAGCGCAGCCGTTCGCGCGGTGCGATCAACAAGCTGCTGGTCGTGCTGCTGGCGATCGCCACGCTGGTGCCGATGTACCTGCTCGCCCATGTGCAGCCGCCGTCCCGCATCGCCGCTGTCGAGCAAGGCGTGGTCGCGTACAGCCCCGAAAAACTGGCCGAGTTGCGCGCAGCCGGCACGCCGGTATTCGTCGACATGACCGCCGACTGGTGCGTCACTTGCAAGGCGAACGAACACACCGTGCTGGACACGCAGGC
>DASZCB010000579.1:0-3037 GCA_035943575.1 Rhodanobacter sp.
GACCGCCGCCGTAGTGATTTCGGCGCTGGTCTCGCTCACGCTCACCCCTGCGTTGTGCGCCTACCTGCTGGAGCACGAGCCGGCCAACCGCAAGCCGCCGGGGCGGATCGAACAGGCGGTGGAAAACTTGGACCGCAACCTGCTGCGCATCTACGAGCGCGCGCTGGACTGGGCGATGCATCACCGCCGGATCATGCGTTGGCAGCCGCTAACCCTGCTGATACTCACCGGCCTGCTGGGCTTTGCGGTGGCGAAGACCGCCGGCGGCACCTTCATGCCGGACGAGGACACCGGGCAGCTTCAGGTCGACATCCGCTCCGATGCCAACATCTCGCCGCAGCAGATGACCGAACGCACACTGGCCGTGGCGAAGATCATGCTGGCCGATCCGGCCGTGCTCGACCAGCTGACCATGCTCGGCGGTGATGACGGCGGCGGTGGCGGTGGCGCGGTCGGCAACAGCGCGCAAATGTTCGTCGACCTGAAGCCGCACGGCAGCGGGCCGGGTCAGCGCAAGGAAGGCATCAAGCAGGTGGTGGAGCGGCTCTCGAAACACTACGACCTGCTGCCCGACGTGAAAGTCTCGGTCAGCGCGGCGCAGTTTCTCGGCGGTGGTGGCAGCGGCGACAAAGGCGGCCAGTACGAATTTCAGCTGATCAGCACCAGCGGCGACGATCTGCAGCCGTGGGCGCTGAAGGTGGTGCGGCAGATGCGCGCGATCAAGGAATTCCGCGACGTCGGCAGCAATTTTGACCAGGTCGGCAAGCAGCAGTTGATGCGTATCGACCGCGAGGCCGCGGCGCGCCTCCACGTCGGCATCGGCACCATCGACTCGGCGCTGTACAACGCGTTCGGTCAGAGCCAGGTATCGACGATCTACTCCGACATCAACCAGTACTCGGTGGTGCTCAGCGTCAACGCGGCGCAGAGCGTGAGCCCGCAGTCGCTGCTGAGCGTGCGCGTGCGCAACGATCAGGGCCAGATGATTCCGCTGTCCGCATTGGCGAAGATCGAACCGAACATCAGCCCGATCCGCGTGCGCCACCATGACCAGCTGCAGGCTGCCACGATCAGCTACAACCTGGCCAAGGACGTGCCGCAGGACCGTGGCGTCAAGCTGGTCGAGCAGGCGGCGTACGCGGCCGGTCTGCCGGCCGGTATCAAGGTCGATTACACCGGCGCCAACCAGCGCCTGCAGCAGTTGCAGTCCAACGGCATGGTACTGCTGCTTGGCTCGATCATCGCGATGTACATCGTGCTCGGCATTCTCTACGAGAGCCTCGGCCATCCGCTGACGATTCTTTCCACGCTGCCTGCCGCCGGTGCCGGTGCGTTCCTGGCGATGCTGGTGACACAGACGCAGATCTCCATGATGGCAATCATCGCGATCCTGATGCTGATCGGCATCGTCAAGAAAAACGCGATCCTGATGGTCGACTTCGCGCTCGTCGCCGAGCGCGAACGTGGATTGCCCGCACCCGAAGCGATCCGCGAGGCGGCGCTGGTGCGTTTCCGCCCGATCACCATGACCACCCTCGTCGCGATGGGCGCCGCGTTGCCGCTGGCGATCGGCTTCGGTATCGGCTCGGAAATGCGTCAGCCACTCGGTATCGCCATCGTCGGCGGCCTGCTGGTATCTCAACTGCTGACCTTGCTCAGCACGCCAGCGATCTACCTGTGGAACTACGACCGCAAGATCCGCAAGGCCGCGCGTAAAGAACGCAAGGCGGAGAAGAAACGGCTCAAGGCGCTGGGCGGACAGCAGGCCGCGTCCTGATCTGTCTGCGTGGTTGTTCGTTCATTGCCGGCGGTCCGGTCAACAAGCCTAAATCAACCTGTGAACGCACATTGCCGCACGATTGCGGCAACGCGCTGGTTTGCAAAACAATAGTAACGCGATCAGGCCGGCACGGCCTCTGCCCTTGCCACGCCGATGCTGCGCAGCGCCGAGTTTGTCATGCAACTCAAGGCAATGGCTGTCAGCGTCAGGCCCGCCGCGGTGAACAAGGTCGCCAGCGAGATCACTTTCAGCAAGCTGCCGGCGATGGCGGCTGACAGCGGACCGAGTCCCATGAAGGTAAACATCAGGACGCTCATGGTGCGGCCCATCATCTCCGGCGCAACGCGGCGCTGGATCCAACTGACGATGGCGATTTGCGCAATGCCGGCGAGCAAGCCGACGCTGGCCAGCAGCGCGGCGCCGGCCAGCGTCGAGTGCACCAGTGCCATCGTGGCCAGGGCCAGTCCGGCAAGACTGTCGATGCCCAGCACCATCAGGCCGAGCCGGCCGCGTACCAGCTTTGTCGCGAGGCCAGAAAGGAAACTGCCTAGTAGCATGCCGCCGCCGTTCGCGGTCATCAGAATGCCCAGCGACGCGGCACCCAGATCCAGCTGGGTATCGGCCAGCACCGGCAGGCCGACCTGTATCGGGCCACCGACAAACACGGACACCACGGCGGCGTAGAGGATGAACGCGCGCAGCGGCAGATCGGCCCAGATGTTGCGGATACCGCTCGCCACGCTGGCCAGCATGCTGCCGGCCGGCATTTTAGGATGATGATCGCTGTGGATGCGGATCAGCATCAGCGAGCCGAGCGAGAACAGAAAGCTCACCGCGTCGATGCCAAAGGTGAGCCCGAGTCCGGAGGAGTCGGCCACGCCGTTGCCGTGATTAGCCTGTGCACCGGTACTGATCAGCAGTCCGGCGATCGCCGGGCCGACGATCATGCTCAGCTGGCGCATGCCCATGAATAGCGCGTTGGCCGGCTGCAACTGCTGCGGCTGGATCAGCTGCGGCAGAATGGCCGAACCCGCCGGATACGCGAACGCGGTGGACAAGCCGATGCCCAGCGCGATCGCGTAGATCATCCACATCTGGATCGCCCCACTCAGCACCAGCACGGCGAGCAGGCTGACCAGCAAAGCATTGATCCCGCGCGCGGCCAGCAGCACCCGTCGCGGCGACATGCGGTCCACCACCGCGCCGCCGATCAGCATGAAGGCGGCGCGCGGGAGCGCCATCGCGGCGAGCACCAGG
>DASZCB010000580.1:0-5693 GCA_035943575.1 Rhodanobacter sp.
ACCCACACCACCAGCACGTAAGGGCCGAAGCTGCCCGCCGTCCACGCATCGCGAAACGCCCAGGACGTGCCGGTCTTCCAGTACACCGGCAGGCGCGAGGGCTGTGCACCGGTGGTCTCGTCCGGACGCGGATTCTTCCGCAACATGTCCATCACCATGAAGCTGGCTTCGTCGCTGAGCATGTGCGTGCCGGCGACCTGTGGTTCGTCGGCGAGCAGGCGCAACGATTTCAGTTCGCCGCGATTGACCAGCATCGCGTACAGACCGGCAAGCTCCTGCATGGTCACTTCGCCACCGCCGAGTACCAGGGCGAGCCCATAGTGCTTCTCGCTAGCCATGCGGCTGATGCCGGCGTCACGCAGGAACTGGTAGAGGCTCGGTTGCCTCAGCTGCGAGGCCACCCATACGGCAGGGATGTTGCGGCTACGGATCAACGCATCGGTGGCGGTGATCGGACCGAGAAAATGGCCATCGAAATTTTCCGGCGTATACGGACCAAACGAAGTCGGCACATCGCGCAGCACAGTCTGCGGATGCAGCACACCCTGGTCGAAACCCAAGGCGTAGATGAAGGGCTTGAGTGTGGAGCCGGGCGAACGCTTGGCCAGCGTGCCATTGACCTGGCCCTCGATCGTGCGGTCGAAATAATCTGCCGAGCCCACCATCGCCTTGATACCCATATCGCGCGTATCGACCAGGATCGCCGTCGCATTGTGGATGCCGCGCGATTCGTTGTGGGCAACGTATTGCGTGATCTGGCGTTCCAGGGTGCGCTGCAGATCCAGGTCGAGCGTGCTGATCACACGCTGATCGCCAGCGTCGCCCTCAATCTGCCGCTTCGTCAGGATCTGCTCCACCGCGTGCGGTGCCTCGAACGGCAATTGCGACAACGGGCGAAGATTCAACGGCAACGCGAACAACGGTTTCAGCGCAGCGTCCTTCGGATGACTGCTCAGCCAGCTGGCGTAGAGCTGGTTGCGCGATGCCGCCAGTCGCGGATTGATTAGGTTATCGGCTGCAGCGCTTTGCAGTCGTCGCGTCGGGTCCTGCGGAATCACTGCGAGGGTCAGCGCTTCGGGCAGGCTCAGCGCACTCGCCTGCTTGTTGAAATACGCCAGGCTGGCCGTGCCCACGCCCTCGACATTGCGGCCATAGGGCGCGTCATTGAGATAAGCCTCGAGGATCTGTCGCTTGGAATAGAACAGCTCTAGCTGGATGGCCCGCGCGGCCTGCCGCAACTTGCCTAGTGGCGAACGTGTGTTGAGTTGCCACAGCAACCGTGCCAGCTGCATGGTGACAGTCGAGCCGCCTTGCGGATTACCGTGGCGTACGTAGGTGATCCATGCGCCACGTGCCAACCCGTACGGATTGATGCCGGGATGCAGCCAGTACCAGCGATCTTCGTGCAGCAACACGCCGTCGACCAGTTGTGGCGAGATTTCCGCCAGTGGAACCCACAGCCGATAACGGTCGTCGCTGGCCAAGGTCAGCCGCAGCAGTCGGCCATGATCGTCGTAAACGGCGGTGGAGGATGGTTGCCAGTCGCGCAGCGACGGATGCGGCCACAGCCGGCAACCAACCAGCACGGCGACAACCAGCAAGATACCGACCAGCCAGTTCTGCCAGTGGCGCAACCATGCAAGCACGCAGCGCGACAGACGATTGAGCGAAATGGACGGGTTCATGGCTGGATTTCGTAGGCGCCGGTTCTGCACCTGCATGCTTCCCGCGGAAAGCATGCAGGTGCGGGTTACGGCTTGCTCACCACGGTCAACGTGCCACCGCCCGGCGAGCGTGCCTGCATGCTGCGGTCGTACATCGATTCGCCATAGGCCGGCGGCACGATGAACGTGCCGGCGTTGCTGGCCTTGATGCGATAGACGAACTCGCGCACGTCCGGCGTCGCTGTACCGTAGATCACCACCCGATCCTCGCGGATGTCCGCATAGTCGGGCTGCCAGGTGGATGTGGACAGGCCGATCGGCGAACGCCATGCCGATGGCTTTACTTCACTGTCGCCGCCGTTGTCGGACTGGCTGTCGGTGTTGGCCTGCTGCTGGTCGGTGATCGGCGGGGGTGGTTCGATGACCGGCTCGAAACCACCCGGCAGCAGGTCGACGATCGCCACGTTGCCTACACCCTCATCGCCGGTGGCGCGGATTTTCACATGGACGTCGATTTCCTCGCCGACGTCGATCTTGTCGAGCGGTTTGCCGTGGCTGTCGGTGTACTCGCGCACGATCTCGATGCCGTCCTTGATCGCCTTGTCCGGCACGTTGCGGTCATAACCACCCTGGCTGGTGACGCGCCACGCCGGCAGGCTGCTGCCGTTGGTGAAGCGAACGCGTGCCGCCGCAGCGTCCCAGCTGCCTGCCTGCACTAGGTTGGCCTGCATCGCAGCAATCGACTTTGCGCTGCCATCCGCATGCACTTCGTCGATACCCAGCTTGTCCAGCCCGCCGGCGCTCTGCGCAGCATAGGCATCCAGTGCAAGTACCGTCATCGACGAGGACAAGGTGTTGAACTGGTTGTGCGCCAGCGGCCACACGATGTTCTCCATCACCTGAGGCGAGAGCGCCTTGGCACGGTCCGGGAAATACTTCGACAACAGATACAGCACGCTGGCATCACGCGTCAGCGGATCGTAGTAGTAGCTGTAGACGTAGCTCTCCTTCGACAATTTGCGCTCGAGCGCTTTCTGCGGTCCGGCGATCAGCTGGTTCGCTTCCTTGTCCTGCTTGAGCAGCTGGTACGAGGCGGCCAGCCACGCAGCGGCAAGGTCATTCTTCCAGTCGTTCGGGAACGCATCCTGCAGGCGCTTCTGCACCGCCGCCAGATCGTTGGTGGTGACATTGCCCTGCCGCGTCAGCAGATAGACCGCATAGGCGCGCTGACGCAGCTCGTCGAGCGAATCCAGGCTCTCGTCGGCGGCGAGTTGATGCAAGTATTTGTTGCCGGCATCCAGGATGTCCTTCGGCACCGTGACACCGCGATCATGCGCCTCCAGCAGGAAGTGCATCGCATAAGCCGACACGAACGGTTCGGCATCCGGCGTTGCAGTCCATACACCAAAGCCGCCCTGCCCGTTCTGCCGCGAATGCAGCACGTCGAGGAACTGCGCCAGTGCCTCGTCATTGCCCAGTTTCTTTTCGCTGAAGGCTGGTTGCAATGCATGCGCGAACACCGGTGCTGCCGGCCACTTTGCCACTACAAGCCGCGGCATCGCAGCGCTGACCAGCTGCTCGCTGCAATAGTTCTGATAGTTGAGCAGATACGTGGTCAGGCCCTGCGCCAGCACGACCGGCACGGTGGAGAAAGCAGCATCGCGGGAGGCATAGGCGTCGTAAAGCTTGCGCAGGTTCGGCAGATCTTCCTGGCTACCTGGCGCGACACGACCGACGTCGATCTGGGTGCGATAGGCGGAAGCCGGCCGCACCGAAAGATCCACGGCCTGCTTCGCTGATTTGCCACCGTAGCCGGCGCTGAAGGCAAGATTGCCCGAGCCCAGCACGTCGGTGGCCTTGACGCGGAACACCGCCACGCCTTCGCGCAGCTCGCCCAGAGGCAGGCTCTGCGTTGCGTTGCCGATGACCTGCAGCTGCGGTCCGGTCTTCAGTGTGACCGTCACCGGCACCTGCTTGCCGTTCAGGCCAGTGAGGTTGTTGGCCACGCCGACGCTGATCTGGGCCTGATCGCCCGGTGCCAGCGTGGTCGGCACGTTCGGCGACAGCACGAAATCGCCGCGCACGGTGGTCGAACCCTCATACGTGCCTATGCGGCCCGGTGATACCGACATCGCCATCACACGCAGCTTGCCGTTGAAATAGTCCGGCACGGTGTAGCTGAAGTCCCTCTCGCCGTTCACGTCGACGATGCCGGACCAGTACACCGCCGGTTTGTCGCGCTTGCGCTTGAACGGGTTCAGCTGACGGCCGATCGCTCCGTCAGCATCGCCGCCCGGTGCAGCCATCGCCATCAATTTCTCGAAGTCCGGCAGGATCAGATCGAGGATCTGCGAGGTACCCACTTCCAGCATGCGCTTGCGGAAGAAGAACTTCAGCGGGTCGCCCAGCTTGTAGCGCGCTACCTGCAGGATGCCCTCGTCCACCGCGAAGACCACCACCCTCGTTGGCTGCGTCGAATGCAACTTGAAGGTGACCGTCTCGCCCGGTTTCACCAGTGCGGGAGAATCCACCGTGATCGGATTGCGCCGCGCATCGAGGTTCACTGAGAACGGCACCACACCGTAGCTGAGTGGACTCATGAAGACCTCGTCCGAGGACGGGTCGCGGATGTACTGCACGTTGATGTAGCCGTTACCCTCGAAATCCGCAGGCACCGTGATGTGCTGCACCGAGCTGGTGGTGTCGGCATGGAACCACGCATGCGCATAGACCTTGTCTCGCTCGATGGTGATCAGGCCGCTACCAGCATAGGGCGCGCGGATCGCGATCTCCACCGGCTCGCCCTGTGCGTAATCCGGCTTGCTGAGGTTGAGCTGCAGTTCGGCATTGCGGTCGAGCGAGCGTGTGACGTTGGCATTGCCGGCCACCGCGTATTCAATGCGGTTGACCTCGGTCCGATCGGCACGACGGATCACCAGCGCGTAATTGCCCGGCTTGTCGGTAGGCAACGGGTAATTCATGCCAGCTGCGGGAATCGCCAGCGGCTGCTCGCTGAGCGGAATTTCCTTGAGCTTGGACACATATTTATAGACGCCCGAATCCTGTTTGGTCAGCACTGATACGTAGCGCCGCTCGATCAACTGTGCCTTCAGGTCATTCAGGGCAAACGCCTTGGCCTGCGGATTGATCGCTACCAGGTGCACCGTGCGCGGGCTGTCGCGGGTGATGTAGTCGAGGTTGTCGACGGCCTTGTAACCGACCAGCCAGTCGTTGCTCGAAACGAGTGTCTGTGCGGCGGCAGCAACACTGCGCCCACCTTCGGCCTCGTACGCCTTGCTCAGGAAGTACAGCTGGTAGGTGGCGTCGGCGTACTTCTTCAGATCCAGGTTGAATTCGGCGTGACCCTTGTCATCGGTCTTGCCATCCTGCAGGGACTCTTCGTAACCATCCTTGGCGCGGCGCACGTCGTAGAAGTGGTAGTCCGGCCAGCTGTGGAAAGCCGGCCATGCCGGACGCAAGGTCAGCGAAGCTTCGACACGGCGATCCGCGGCCGGCGTGCCGAACAGATTCTGCACATCGACCATGCCCTTCAACTGCTCGGGCTTTACCCAGCCTTCCGGCACCTGCTGCGACAGCTTCGCCTCGACTTTCATGCGGTCAGGCAGGAATTCCTTCACCTGCACGGTGGTGGTGCCAATCTGTGCGTCCGCCTTGCCGTCCTTGACGATGTAGAGATTCACCGTCCAGGTGCCAGTGGGCGCGGTTTCGGCGGGGGTGTAGTCCAGCTCGCCAAAACCGGACGCATCCATGGTCAGTGCCTGCTGTTTCACCGTGACGCCGCGCGGATCGACGACCTCGGCCTGTAACGGGATACCCGCCACGTTGCGTGACCAGCTGGCTGCACGCACGATCAGGCCGATATGGAACAGATCGCCAGGACGGTAGATCCCGCGATCGGAAAACAGATAGGCGGAGAGTTGACCCTGACTCGCCGCATTGGGTTCGCCGCCGATGTCGAAGCGCGAATAGTCGAGCTGGCGGTCGCTTCCATCGATCGGCAAGAAGGAA
>DASZCB010000581.1:0-4511 GCA_035943575.1 Rhodanobacter sp.
CTGATCTACCTGCAGCCGCGCGACTACTGGCACGTAGTGCCGCAGGCGCCGCACGGCTACTGGGTCGAACACTTTGACATCGTGATCGTGCGCAGCGCCGCCGACGCGCTGGCGGCGCTGCCCGCCGGCAAACGCGCGGTGATCGCCGCCACCTGCCCCGCCACCGATGGCGTCGAGACGAACAATCCGCCGGCCGTGCTCGACTACCTGCACTGGCACCGCAGCTACAAGACACCGTACGAGCTGGAATTGATGCGCGAAGCCAGCCGCATCGGCGCGCGGGCGCACCGCGCCGCCGAAGCTGCGTTCCGCGCCGGCGAAAGCGAGTTCGGCATTCACGTGGCCTACCTTGCCGCCGCGCGGCAGCTCGACGCCGAGCTGCCGTACGCCAGCATCGTCGGCCTCAACGAGCACGGCGCGGTATTGCACTACACGAATTTCGATCGCACGCCGCCGGCGTATAGCCGCTCGTTCCTGATCGACGCCGGCGCCAGTGCCGCCGGCTATGCCAGCGACATCACCCGTACCTACGCCTCGCCGCAGGCAGCCGAGTTTCAGGCGCTGATCGACAGCGTCGATGCCGCGCAGCAGGGCTTCGTCGCCAAGGTGCGCGCCGGGCAGAGTTACCCCGAGCTGCACATCCACGCCCATCATGTGCTGGCCGATGTGCTGCGCGAGCATGGCTTCATCCGCATGAGCGCGGAAAGCGCGGTCGAGTCTGGCGTCACCGCCGCATTCTTCCCGCACGGCCTTGGCCATCCTATCGGCTTGCAGGTGCACGACGTCGCCGGCTTTCAGCAGAGCGAGCGCGGCGGCAGCATCCCACGTCCGCAGGGTCACCCGTACCTGCGCATGACTCGCGTGCTGGAACCGGGCATGGTGGTGACGATCGAGCCCGGCCTGTACTTCATCGATATGCTGCTGGCCGAATTGCGCGACAAACCGTTCACCAGCGACATCGACTGGGCAAAGGTGGACAGCTTCCGTCAGTACGGCGGCATCCGCATCGAGGACGACGTAGTGTGCACCGATGGCGCGCCGGAGAACCTCACACGCGACGCGTTCGGGCACCCCTGAGTCACACCGAAGCTGTCCGTCCACGAAGGATCACACCCTCCGTGGACGGGAATGATTGAATTCGTCTCCTTCCCGTCACTGCGACATTTGTCCACATCAAGACAACGCCTCAGCAGCGTATGCTGACGTGCAGCTACTGCACGGATTCGTCGCATGCCCAGCTCCGCGGTTTCCAGCGATTCGACCGAACAGCTAAACGCGTCGCGTCGACCGCTGCGTCGGCTGACGCTTGAGTTATTCGGTGTCATTGCACTGAAAATCGCCTTGCTCATGCTCATCTGGTGGGTGGCTTTCGCACCGCACCCAAAACCCGATGTCAGCGCCGATGCCATCGCGCATCGACTCGCGCCCACGGCGCAAACACCAACCGCAGGTCACCCATGATCATCGATACCGATGTCGTCACCCTGTCACGCCTGCAGTTCGCGCTGACCGCGCTGTACCACTTCCTGTTCGTACCGCTGACACTGGGGCTGGTGTGGATGCTCGCCATCATGGAGAGCGTCTACGTTATGACCGGGCGCGAAGTTTGGAAGCGCATGGTGCAGTTCTGGGGTGTGCTGTTCGGCATCAACTTCGCGATGGGCGTAGCCACCGGCGTGACGATGGAGTTCCAGTTCGGCATGAACTGGGCGTACTACTCGCACTACGTCGGCGACATCTTCGGCGCACCGCTGGCGATCGAGGGGATGATGGCGTTCTTCCTCGAGGCCACGCTGGTAGGCGTGTTCTTCATGGGCTGGGATCGCATCTCGCGGATCAAGCACCTGCTGGTGACGTGGTTCCTCGCGCTGGGCACCAGCTTGTCGGCGCTGTGGATCCTGGTCGCCAATGCGTGGATGCAGCATCCGGTCGGCGCCGCGTTCAACCCGCAGACGATGCGGATGGAAGTGACCTCGTTCTCCGAGGTGCTGTTCAACCCGGTGGCGCAGGACAAGTTCGTGCACACCGTGAGCGCGGGCTACGTGCTGGGTGCCATGTTCGTGCTGTCGATCAGCGCCTGGTACCTGTTGCGCGGACGCAACGTGGATTTCGCCAAGCGCTCGATGACGGTGGCGGCAAGCTTCGGCCTGGCCGCAGCGCTGTCGGTGGTGGTGCTGGGCGATGCGTCCGGCTACACAGTGTCGTTGAACCAGAAAATGAAGATGGCCTCGATCGAGGCGATGTGGCACACCGAGCCGGCGCCGGCCTCGTTCACTCTGGTTGGCATTCCTGACGCGCAGCAGCGCACCACGCATTACGCGGTGAAAGTTCCGTGGGTGATGGGCCTGATCGGCACCCATTCGATCGACGAGACCATGCCGGGCATCGCCGAGCTGGTCGATACTGCCAAGGGACGCATCAGCAATGGCATCCAGGCCTACGACGCGATGCTGATGCTGCGCCAGGACAAGGACAACGTGCAGGCCAAGGCCATCCTCGCCGCGCACGACCAGGATCTGGGCTACGCACTGCTGCTGAAGAAGTACGTCGACGATCCGCGCCAGGCCACGCCGGCGGATATCCAGAAGGCCGCCGACAGCACGATCCCGAACGTGCCGGTGCTGTTCTGGGCGTTCCGCATCATGGTCGGCTGCGGCTTCTATTTCATCGCGCTGTTCGCGCTCTCGTTCTGGAAGGCCAGCAGGCGCCAGCTGGACAGCCAGCGCTGGTATCTGCGCCTCGCGTTGTGGAGCCTGCCGCTGCCATGGGTGGCGATCGAGCTGGGCTGGATCGTCGCCGAGTACGGCCGTCAGCCATGGGCGATCGAAGGCGTGCTGCCGACGGCGCTTGGCGTGTCATCGGTGAGTGCCGGCCAGGTGCTCACCTCGCTCGGCGGCTTCGTGCTGTTCTACTCCGCGCTGGCGATCATCGACGTGGTGCTGACGCTGAAATTCACCCGCAAGGGGCCGGATGGTCTGGGCATCTGGCCGTCTGATCCAACCACCGCCACCGATTACTGAGGATATTGCGATGCTCGACTACGCCACGCTGCGGGTGATCTGGTGGGCCTTGCTCGGCACGCTGCTGATCGGTTTCGCGATCATGGACGGTTTCGATTTCGGTGTCGCCGGCCTGCTCAAGATGCTCGGCCGCGACAACGAGGAGCGGCTTGTATTGCTGGAAGGCATCGAGCCGACCTGGGAAGGCAACCAGGTTTGGTTCATCCTGGCCGGCGGCGCCACGTTCGCGGCGTGGCCGATGCTCTACGCGGTGTCGTTTTCCGGCATGTATATGGCGATCGCGCTGGTGTTGCTGGCGTTGATCCTGCGCCCGGTCGGTTTCAACTTTCGCGGCAAGATCCACGATCCACGCTGGGCTTCGATGTGGGATTGGGTTCTCACCGGCTCCGGCGTGGCTGTGATGCTGATTGCCGGTGTCGCCTTCGGCAACCTGTTCCTCGGCGTGCCGTTCCAGTTCGACGGCGATCTGCGCATGAGCTGGCACGGCGGCTTCTTCGATCTGCTGCATCCGTTCGCACTGCTGTGCGGGCTGGTGTCGCTGAGCATGCTGCTGGCGCACGGCGCCTGCTGGGCGGCTTTGAAAGCCGATCATGTGATCGCGGTGCGTGCAGTGAGGATCGCGCGCTGGATGACGCTGGTCTTTGCAGCGCTGTATGTGCTGGCCGGCGTGTGGCTGGCCTACGGCATTCCCGGTTACGCGGTGGTCGGCCCGGTGGTCACCGACGGCGCCTCCAATCCGCTATACAAACAGGTCGCCCAGGGCAGCAGCTGGTTTGCCGGCTATATGCAATATCCGTGGTTCTGGGGCGCACCGCTGCTGGCGCTGATATCGGCGGTGGGTGTGCAGGCGTTGATCGGCCGGCGCAACGTCGCCGGCTTCATCGCCAGCAGCCTGATGGTAGGCGGCACGATCGCCTCGGCCGGTTTTGCGCTATTTCCGTTCCTATTGCCGTCCAGCCTCGACCCGCACTCCAGCCTTACCGTGTGGGACGCCTCGTCCAGCCGCGGCACCTTGCAGCTGATGCTGCTGGTCAGCGTGGTGCTGTTGCCAATCATCATTCTCTATACCAGCTGGGTCTATCGCGTGATGCGCGGACGGGTCACGCTGGAGCAGGTGCGCAAGGCGCACGGCGGCTATTGAAAGGAGCGCGAACGCATGTGGTATTTCTCTTGGATACTCGGACTCGGGCTGGCGTGCGCTTTCGCCATCCTCAATGCGATGTGGTACGAGGTGCACGCCACCGACGAGGCGAACCGCCTGCGTGAGGATTCGCAGCTGCCGGACGAACTGACCTAGCGCGTTGCCAGCAAGGCCTCGATTGCCGCAACCTCTTTCGGCACGGCCGCGGTAAGCACTTCGTTGCCGTCGCGGGTCACCGCCACATCGTCCTCGATGCGGATGCCGATGCCGCGCCAGCGCTCGGCCACCGTGCGATCGTCCGGCGCCACGTACAGGCCCGGCTCTACCGTCAATACCATGTCCGGTTCAAG
>DASZCB010000582.1:0-3145 GCA_035943575.1 Rhodanobacter sp.
TTCTACAACTCGCAAGAGTCCCATCGCGAGGAAGTGATTCAGGAAGGCGCCCGCAACGGCACGCCCGTGGATATCGTGCGCCGCACATATGCAAACCCCAGCATCAGCTGGAAAGACTATTGGACCCCGCTTTACGACACCCTTCTATGGGACCAGTACCGCAAATCGGCGAAATTCGCCTATGACGGCGGCATCATTCGCCGCAAGATCACGGCGGAGGAAATTCTTGAGCCGCGCTTCATGAAGGCGGGCCTAGCGGCGCTGAACCTTGAAAATTATTGGCAGCCCTGGATCGGCGACACGCCGCCGCAACAGCAGTCTTCCCCTTGATCAAAATCATGCGTCAGGCGAACACGCTTTGCGGCAATTCGCTGGAAAGCTCCGTATACGCCTCATAGAGCGATGCATAGAAGCCGCCCGCCGCAATCAACACATCGTGCGGTGCTAGCTCCACCACCTCGCCATGCCGGATCACCGCAATCAGGTCGGCGCCCCGGATCGTCGCCAACCGATGGGCGATCACGATGGCCGTGCGGCCTTCGCAAAGGCGGCGCAAGGCGCGCTGGATGCGCCGTTCCGTTTTGATGTCCACCGCCGACGTGGCTTCATCCAGAATAAGTATGGCCGGATCGGCGATATAGGCGCGTACCAAGCAGACAAGCTGGCGCTGACCGTGGCTGAGGTGCGCGCCCAGCGGCCCTACCTCAGTGCGATAACCGTGCGGTAGGCGTTCGATTACCTCGTGGACATCCAGCGCATGGGCAGCTGCGATCAGCGTCGCGTCATCGGCTTCCGGCCGCGCCAGGCGCAGATTGTCCAGCACCGTGCCGCTGAATAGCACATTGTCCTGCAACACGACGCTGACATGGCGGCGCAGGCTTTCCTGTGCAATGTCTTTGATGTTCACGCCGTCAATCCGGATGGCGCCCTGCTGGACCTCATAGAAACGCGTCAGCAATTGTACCAGCGTGCTCTTGCCATGGCCGGTAGGTCCCACAATGGCTAACACCTGGCCTGCTGGAATCGAGAGATTAAGATCGCGCAGCACGGGCCGCACCGCCTTGGGATCATATGCGAAAGTTACAGCCCGGAAATCCACATCGCCGCGCACAGTGTCCAGCGTCACCGCGTCCGCGCGGTCCTGGACCTCCGGCTTTGTATCAAGCAGCAGGAAGATGCGCTGCGCCGATGCCGAACCTGTGGCATAGCGGTCGAACAGATCGCTCAGTTCCTGCAAGGGTCCCAAAAAGAGCTGAACATAGAACAGGCTGGCAGCGACCTGACCGAAGGTGATCTCATGCAGGGCGATCCCGCGAGCACCGACCAGCAGCAACAGTGCCATGCCTGTGGTACTGAGCACGCCGGTGAAGGGGGCAAACCAGGCGGACCGCATATTGCCGCGCACAAGTGCCCAGTTGAAATCATGCAGCAGCGCCCGGTAGCGATGGCGGTTGGGATCTTCCTGCACGGTTTGCTTGATGACGCGCACGCCAGCCACAGTCTCGACCAGATGAGCGGTGAAACGACTGCGGTTCTCCGCCACCAGCGCCGAGTTCTTCTGGGAGATGCGCTTGAACGACCAAGATGCCAGCAGCAGGATCGGAACAATACCCACGAGGCTGAAAAACAAAGCAGGCGAGATGAACCAGAGCAGCACCCCGGCTGCGCCGCATCGTAGAATTGCCGACAACAGCGCCGGCGGCCCCTGAATCAGCAGCGGCTCGAGGCTATCCACATCACGATCCACACGCGAGATGATGCGGCCAGCCTTGGTGCGGTCGAAATACCCCACACTCAGCGATTGCGCATGGGCGAAGACCTGCCGGCGTAGAGCGTTGAGCACACGAATGGCCGAACTGCCGGCCAGATATTGCGAAAGGCCGGCAATGCCGAAACGCGCTACCCAAGTCAGCGACAGGCCGGCGACGGCCCAGATCAGAATGCGTTGGTTGAGAATAACAGCCGCGCCCGCATGGCTGAAGCCGTTGTCGATTACCACCCGGATGAACCAGGGGCGAAGGAAGATCGTGGCCGCTAGCACCACTTCCAGACCGATTGCAGCCGCAACCCGGTAGCGAACGGGATGGAGCAATGGAACCAGCCTGGAGAACATGCTGCGGTTGAGCTTGTTGCGGGAGAGCATCTCCTCGATTTCAATGTCGGACATTGCAGAGCGACCGCGTGCGCTATTGGCCATGGTCAATTCCCATCAAATCGCGATAGGCGGCGCTGGTGCGGACCAGTTGGTCGTGACGACCCTGCTCAACAATACGGCCATCGGCAAGCAACAGCACCCGGTCCGCCAGAAGGATGGTGGATAGTTTGCTGGAAATCACCAGCAGCGTGGTCTTCTGCCCGTCGCGAGAAAGTCCGCGGATATTGGACAGAATCCGGCGCTCGGTCACCGCATCCAGCGCGCTGGTGGCATCGTCCAGCACCAGCAGGGAGGGACGCGCCAGGATGGCGCGAGCCAGGCTGATGCGCTGACGCTGGCCGCCGGAAAGCGTGATGCCGCGATCGCCCAGCTTGGCGTCCAGGCCGTCGCCAAGGCCTGCCAGGACGTCATCGGCGGCGGCAAGATGCAGCGCCTCCAGAATATCGGAATCGGTTGCGCCTGGCGCCGAAAGCCGCAAATTGTTTCCCAGCGTATCGGAGAACAGGAAAGTCTCCTGCGGCACGACATGGATGCGGCGCCGCAGGCCATCCAGTTCAAAGCCGCGCAGATCATGCCAGCCAGTTTCCGACTGGAGCTGCACCGAACCGCTCTCGACGTCCACCAGGCGCGGCAATAACCCCGCCAGCGTACTCTTGCCCGCGCCCGTCGCACCCACCAGCGCGACAACCTCGCCCGGCGCGATGGACAGCGAAAGCTGGTCAAGAACCGGATTGCCGCCGCCCGGTGGCAACACCCGTACATTCTGCATCCGCACCGCAAGGCTTCCGGCCGGCAGAATCCTGTCGCCCGTCTGAATGGCGGGATGGCTGTCAAGCAGATCCCATATCCGCGCGGCCGATGAGCGGGCATCGGCAAAAATCTGCATAACCTGTCCGATGCCGTCGATGCGGAAGACGAGCGTCGTGACCACCAGCAAAGATGCGACCAGTTCACCCAGATTGAGTTTGCCCTGCGATACCAGAATAGCGC
>DASZCB010000583.1:0-3589 GCA_035943575.1 Rhodanobacter sp.
CAGCGAAGAAACCGTGCTGGAAATGGTGTCCGGTGCGCTGGCGCGCTTTGGTGCGGGTGTGGCGGTGGCCGTTACCGGGATTGCCGGGCCATCGGGCGGCACGCCGGGCAAGCCGGTTGGCACGGTCTGGATCGGCTGGAAGCGGCGTGGCGGCTACGGCCACGCACAGCTGTACCATTTTCCGGGCGATCGCGAGGCGGTGCGCCGACAGACGGTGGCGGCAGCGCTCATCGGCTTGCGCAAAACCCTGACGGAATGACACGCCAGCTGCCGCCAGATCGGCTTGGCCGGTGTGGGATACTGGCCGCGCCAGTGCCGATCGATTCCTGATCGCGCCACCTTGATCGCAGCCGGTGAGATTCGATCCGGGCATCATGCACTTCATTCACAGACCAACCGGAATACAGACGATGGATGACAACAAGCGCAAGGCGCTCACCTCCGCTCTCGGCCAGATCGAAAAGCAGTTCGGCAAGGGCGCGATCATGCGCATGGGCGATCGCGTCAACGAGGCCATCGAAACGGTTTCCACCGGTTCGCTGGGACTGGACATCGCACTCGGCGTCGGCGGCCTGCCCCGTGGCCGCGTGGTCGAAATCTACGGGCCGGAGTCGTCCGGCAAGACCACCATGACGCTGCAGGCGATCGCCAGCTGCCAGCGAGCCGGTGGCACTGCCGCGTTCATCGACGCCGAGCATGCGCTCGACCCGACCTATGCCGAAAAGCTGGGCGTCAAGGTCGATGACCTGCTGGTGTCGCAGCCGGATACCGGCGAGCAGGCGCTGGAAATCGCCGACATGCTGGTGCGCTCGGGCGCGGTCGACATGGTGGTGGTCGATTCCGTTGCCGCGCTGACCCCGAAGGCGGAAATCGAGGGCGAGATGGGCGACTCCCACGTCGGCCTGCACGCCCGTCTGATGAGCCAGGCGTTGCGCAAGCTCACTGCCAACATCAAGAAGTCCGGCACGCTGGTGATCTTCATCAATCAGATCCGCATGAAGATCGGCGTGATGTTCGGCAGCCCCGAGACTACCACCGGCGGCAACGCGCTGAAGTTCTACGCTTCGGTGCGGCTGGACATCCGCCGCATCGGCGCGGTGAAGAAGGGCGACGAGATCATCGGCTCGGAAACCCGCGTTAAGGTGGTCAAGAACAAGGTGGCGCCGCCGTTCCGCCAGGCCGAGTTCGAGATCCTGTACGGCGAGGGCACCTCGCGCGAAGGTGAGATCATCGAGCTGGGCGTGGCGCAGAACCTGATCGACAAGTCCGGCGCCTGGTACAGCTACAAGGGCGACCGCATCGGCCAGGGCAAGGAGAACGTGCGTCAGTTCCTGCGCGACAACCCGGCGATCACCAATGAACTCGACAAGCTGTTGCGCGAGCGTCTACTGGTGCCGATTGGCAAGCCTGCTGCCGCGGCGCCGGAAGAGGCACTCGAGGAAGCGTGAGCCGTGACGGCTAGCTATCTCCTGAGCAAAGCATGGCCCGGCTTGTCCGGGCCATGTCCGTTTGCATGTTCATGAAACGCCCGCCCGGCAAAGATCAATCCGGCGAGAATCAGCCGGCCAAGCCGAAACGCAGCGCCTACGACAAGGCGCTGGGGCTGCTCGCTCGTCGTGAGCACTCGCGCAAGGAACTGAAAACCAAGTTGCGCCAGGGGGGCTACGAAGGCGAGGAAACCAGTGCCGCGATCGACCGTCTCGGCGAGCAGCAGTATCAGGACGATGACCGCTTTGCCGAAGTGCTGCTGCGTGGCCGGATCGCGCAAGGCTACGGCCCGATGCGTCTGCGCGTGGAACTGAAAAGCCACGGCGTGAGCGATGCGCGGATTCGCGAGCTGCTGGATGCGGCCGAGGTCGATTGGGACGCTTCGGCTGCCGCCCAACTGCGCCGCCGTTATGCCAAAGCCGGCACGGCTGACCCCGCCGAACGCACCCGCAGGGCGCAATTTCTCTTGCGCCGCGGCTTTGCCGCCGCCACAGTACGGAATGTTACCCACGCCGATGTGGACGAAGCTGCCGACGAGGAATCCTGAAATCCATTATCCAGGGATGATGGATTGACCGGTCGGGCGGCTTGGTCGCGGTGTGGCCTTTTACTGCCTGCCATCACGATCCGCATGAAAACCTCCGAAATCCGCGCGACCTTCCTCGATTATTTCCGCTCCAAGGGCCACACCATCGTGCCGTCCAGCTCGCTGGTGCCGGCCAGCGACCCGACCCTGCTGTTCACCAACTCGGGCATGGTGCAGTTCAAGAACGTGTTTCTCGGTAGCGAAAAGCCGGGCTATGTGCGTGCGGCAGACGTGCAGCGTTGCCTGCGCGCCGGCGGCAAGCACAACGATCTGGATGCAGTGGGCTACACCGCACGCCATCACACCTTCTTCGAGATGCTGGGCAACTGGTCGTTCGGCGACTATTTCAAGCGCGACGCGATCGCTTACGCGTGGGAGCTGCTGACCGGCGTGTTCAAACTGCCGGCGGACAAGCTGTGGGTCACCGTCTATCACACCGATGACGAAGCGTTCGACATCTGGCACAAGGAAGTCGGCGTACCGGCCGAGCGCATCGTGCGCATCGGCGACAACAAGGGCGAGGCGTATGCCTCGGACAATTTCTGGCAGATGGCCGACACCGGTCCGTGTGGTCCGTGCACCGAGATCTTCTTCGATCACGGTGCCGAGATCGCTGGTGGGCCACCCGGTTCGCCGGATGAGGATGGCGATCGCTACATCGAAATCTGGAATCTGGTGTTCATGCAGTTCGATCGCGCGCCGGATGGCACGCTGAGCCCGCTGCCGGCACCCTGCGTGGACACCGGCATGGGCCTGGAGCGTCTCGCCGCCGTGCTGCAGCACGTGCATTCCAACTACGAAATCGACCTGTTCGCGCACCTGATCCGCGTGGCCGGCGAGCTCACCGGCACGAAGGATCTGGCGAACAAGTCGCTGCGCGTGATCGCCGATCACATCCGCGCCTGCTCGTTCCTGATCGTCGACGGCGTGCTGCCGTCGAACGAAGGTCGCGGCTACGTGCTGCGCCGGATCATTCGCCGCGCGCTGCGGCATGGCTGGATGCTCGGTGTGCGCGGCGATTTCTTCTGGAAGATGGTGCAGCCGTTGGTCGAGGAGATGGGCCAGGCGTATCCGGAGCTGGCGGCGAAGCAGGCCTTCGTCGAGGAGGCGTTGCGCGTCGAGGAACAGCGCTTTGGTGAGACGCTGGAGCACGGCATGCGGCTGTTCGACGAGGTCGCGGGCAAGAGCGGCAAGACCATTCCCGGTGTCGACGCGTTCCGCCTGTATGACACCTACGGTTTCCCGGTTGATCTGACTGCCGACATCGCACGTGAGCGCGGACTGGAAGTTGACATGGATGGTTTCGACCGGTCCATGAACGAACAGCGCGAGCGCGCTCGCGCTGCCGGTCGTTTCGAGGCCAAGGGCCTGATGCCGGCCGAACTGGCGAGCCAGCTCAAGCCCACTAGGTTCCTCGGTTATGAGGCACTGCAGAGTCAGGGCAGCAAGGTTATCGGCATGGTCCGCGCCGGCAAGCAGATCGATCAGCTCGACGAGGGCGAGGAGGGCTTGGTC
>DASZCB010000584.1:0-4220 GCA_035943575.1 Rhodanobacter sp.
CCCTTGTTCTCCATCGCGCCCATGTTGAAATCGTGGGTGGCGACGATGTGGAACACGTCCAGGTCGTAGTTGCGACCGTAGGCCTGCTCGTCCCAGCGCATCGAGCGTTCCAGCGCGTCCATCGCGTAGTGGCAGCGGTCGATCGCGTCGGCCTCGGCCCAGATCTTCAGTTGCACAGCGCGGCCGTCGGCGGTGACGTAGTCGCGTTCGATCCTTTCCAGCTTGCCGGCGACCAGGGCGAACAGATAGCTGGGTTTCGGATGCGGATCGACGAAGCGCGCCCAGTGTCGGCCGCCCTCCAGTTCACCGACGCCATCGGGATTACCGCCTGCAAGCAGCACCGGAAAGCGCTCGCGATCGGCGCGCAGGGTGACTATGTAACGCGACTGCACGTCGGGGCGGTCGGGGAAGAACGTGATGTGGCGGAAGCCTTCGGCCTCGCACTGGGTAAGCAGGAAACCGGCTTCGCGCGAGCCGGACAGGTATAGCCCTTCGAGCGCGGTGTTCGTCGCCGGCCGCAACCGCACGCGGGTTTCCAGCACGCTGCCGTCGTGGGCGCCATCGACTTCCAGCAGGTTGCCGACGTAGCGATACGCCGTGGCGGGCAGCTGCCGGCCATCGAGTGCGATCGACAGCAGTTGCAGATTCTCACCGTCCAGCCGCAGCGGCGATGTCTGCGCGGGATCGCGGCGCAGCAGCAGGCGTGCGGCGAGTTCGCTGGCATCGATGCCGAGATCGAAATCCAGCTCGACTGTCTCGACCCGCCAGGCGGGTGCACGGTAATCGCTGAGACGGATCAGTGCTGGGGCTTGCTCGGAAAGTGCGTGCATGGGGACGACAATGGCATGGGATCGATCAGGCTAACATGAGGTGATTTAACAACAGGAGAATTCCATGACGGCATCGAACGCGACGCGCTACGGCGCCGAACGGGCCTGGCTCGGCGAGCAGGCCATCGTGGTGCTGACCGATCACACTGGTCAGCGTCGCCTGCGCATCGCGTTGCACGGCGCGGCACTGCTCAGTTTCGAGGTGCCGTTTGCCGGTGCGATGCACGATCTCGCCGACGGCTATCGCGACGCGGCCGAGATCGCCGCCCGGCCCAGTTCGCGCTTCGCCATCATGGCGCCGTTCGCCGGTCGCATCGCCGATGCACGTTACCGCTTCGATGGTCAGTCGCAGGATCTGCAGCCCGGCGTCGTCGGCGCTGAACGGGCCAGCCGGCATGGCTTCGTGCGCGGCGTGGATTTCGACGTCACCGCACTGAGCGCGGATGACGGTTGCGCACGAGTCACGCTGAGCACCGCGGCGATCCGTCCGCAGCCGGGCTACCCGCACGCGATCGATCTCGAGGTGACGTTTACCCTCGACGCCGGTGGCATCACGCTGGAGGTGCGCACGCGCAATGTCGGTGACAGTGTCGCGCCGTGTTTCTTCGGCTGGCATCCGTATTTCCGGTTGGCCGACGGACTGGTCGATGGCTGGCAGTTGCAGATTCCCGCGCAGACGCTGATCCGCACCAATGCCGACCTGATCGCGCTGCCCGGTGCGGCGGCGTACGTGGCGCTGGACGACGCACCGGCGCTGGATTTCCGCGAGCCGCGCCGTCTCGACGATAGCATCCTCGATCAAGGCTACACCGATCTGGAAGCCGATGCGGACGGCCGCATCCGTACCCATCTGCGCGATCCGGCCAGAGGCCTGGGTATCGCGGTATGGCAGGAAAGCGGCGTAATGCACGCATTCACCGCCGACACGGTGAGCCGCGATGCGCGCCGGTCGATCGCGCTGGAGCCGATGGAGTGCATGGCCGACGCGTTCAATCGTCCCGATTGCGCCGTAGCGATTCGCCTGGAGCCCGGCGCCGAGCGCAGCTTTCGTTGTGGCGTGGAGGTCGAATTGTGATGAGTGGCGCGATGGATACTTTGCCCAGCTTCGAACAGATCCGCGATGCCGCTGCGCGCATCGCGCCGCATGCGCGGGTGACGCCGGTATTGCGCAGCGATACGTTGGACGCGCTGAGCGGTGCCGAGCTGCATTTCAAGTGCGAGAACCTGCAGCGCGGCGGCGCATTCAAATTCCGCGGCGCCTGCAATGCGGTGTGGGCATTGAGTGATGAGCAAGCCGCGCACGGCGTGGTCACGCATTCCTCCGGCAACCACGGCAATGCGCTGGCGCTCGCCGCCGCCACCCGCGGTATCACCGCACACGTGGTGGTGCCGGAAGGCGCGGTGCGCGCGAAGGTCGAGGCGATCGAGCGCGCCGGCGCGATCCTGCATCGCTGCGCGCCGACCCAGGCCGCGCGTGAGGCGATGTCCGCCGAGGTGCAACGCGCCACCGGCGCGGTGATGGTGCATCCGTATGCCGACACTCGGGTGATGGCCGGGCAGGGCACGCTGGTCCTGGAATTGTTGCAACAGGTTCATGGGCTGGATGCATTGATCAACCCGGTCGGCGGCGGCGGTCTGGCCAGTGGCGTGGCGATTGCAGCGCACGCGATCGATCCCGATCTGACGTTGTTCGGTGCCGAGCCGCAGGGCGCCGACGATGCCGCGCAATCGCTGGCACATGACGCGCGAGTGACCACGGTGGTACCCGACACACTCTGCGACGGTCTGCGCGCACTGATCGGCGAGCGCAACCTCGATGCGCTGCGCACGCACCGGGTCGAGGTGATCACCGTTAGTGACGCGGAAACCATTGCCGCGATGCAGCTGTTGTGGTCGGAGTTGAAGCAGGTGGTCGAAGTGTCCAGTGCCACCGTGCTCGCGGCGATCCTCAAGCGTCCGCGGCGTTTCGCCGGCAAGCGTGTGGGTGTGGTGCTGACTGGTGGCAATGTCGATCTGCAGACATTGCCGTGGAGCAATGCGGGCTAGCCCAGTGCGGCCTCGGTCGAGGTGCTGTTGTCGGCCAGGACTGGTTCGATGAGGGTCTCCGCCGGTGGCGTGTGTGCGAACGCATGCAGATCCAGCTGACTGACCGGAATCGGCCGGTAGCCTTCGCCGAACGCCACCTCACCCGGCTTCCAGCCCTCGATGCAGCGCACAGCGCCCCAGAAACGCTTCAACGCAGCCCAGTGCAGGCCGATCAGGCCATGGTCGTTGTCGGCATCGACGACCGGATCGCCCACGCCGGTCGGTCGCGGCGCCATGCCGTACAGCGCCGTGCCGAACAGCACGTCCCAGATCGAGAGGACCTGGCCGTAGTTGCAGATATGCAGCGTGGGGCGCTCGGGGTCGACCAGCATGTGGTGCAGGCGATGGAATTTCGGCGCGACGAAGATACGGTCGAACACACGGCCGAAACCGAGCCGCACGTTCGTGTGCGAGAAGTTCTGCACCAGTTCGCCGAGCAGCATCAGCCACGCAAACTGATCCGGATCCACGCCGATCACCAAGCCGACCGTGGCCAGGATCATCGACTGGATGAAACCATCCACCAGGCTGCCGCGGTCGTTGGTCCAGCAGCTCATCTGGCGCTGGCTGTGATGCATGCTGTGCAGCGCCCACCACCACGGAATCGCGTGCTGGGTGCGGTGCATCCAGTAGTACACGAAGTCGTAGACCACGTAGTAGACCGCGAACAGCACGAACGGATGCTGGTTGAACCACGGCACCCAGTGCGTCAGCGCCAGTGGCGAGCCGGTGCTTGAGGTGGTGCTGTCGCTGCCGCCGAACAGATGGCTGAACGGAGTCAGCACCAGATAGGTGAACAACGGAAAGATGCCGAGCAGCATCAGCAGCGTGTAATTACGGTCGACCAGGGTCAGCCGGCGATCCGCCCACTGTTCGGCGGGAAACCAGGTTTCCAGCGGGCGGAAGATGAAGCCGATGATCCCCACCTGCAGCGCGGCGATCAGTAGCGCGGCGGCAATGTCGTTGGGATCGCCGGCCAGGCCATTCAGATGCAACGCTTCCAGCAGCGGCACGACGGCGTGCGCGCTCAGCCAACTGACCGCGTGAGTCCACAGTTGAGACAAATCAAACATCAGCACTTCTTCGAATTCGGCAGCGACACATCATATCGCCGCACGAAAGCCGGAACGCTGAATGGCTCTCAAGAGCGGCGTCGTGCGCCCACCCCGCTGATCGCCAGCAGTCCGAGCAACACCAGCGCGATGCCGAACATTTCCATCATGGACGGCTGCTCGTGCAGGATCAGCCACGCCAGCAGCACGCTGACGATCGGCACGCCGAGGCTGGATACGCTGGCGACCGTGG
>DASZCB010000585.1:0-5855 GCA_035943575.1 Rhodanobacter sp.
CTATCCCGTCCTGGCACAGCGTGCAGGAAACCCCGGCGGCGATTCTGGAGTTGCGCAGGATTCTGGGGTTGCACGCGGCGGAGGTGCGAGAGGTGAACCCGTAGTGTTGGTCGCGCTACGAGTTCCGGTTTGTGTAGTCCGCGCTCGGACGCTGAAAACAGGTCCAATCGAGAATCTGAAATCCATGGGTACACCGGCTGATTGATGCGCCTGTGTGCTCGTGCCTTATCACTGGCGTTATTCGAGCCCGTCAGTTCCCCACCACCGGCAGCGCAATAAAACTCGCCTGCGCCGGTGCGTGATACACGTGCTGCGTGGCTTTCACGTAATCCGCAGGCTTGGCCAGCAAAATGTTTGGCACAAAGGTCTGCGGGTTGCGGTCGTACAGCGGGAACCAGCTCGATTGCACCTGCACCATGATGCGGTGGCCGGGCAGGAAGACGTGGTTGGCGGCGGGCAGGGCGAAGCGGTAGGGCAGCGGCTGGTTGGTGGCGAGCGCTTTCGGATCGGCGAAGCCTTCGCGATAGCGGCCGCGGAAGATGTCCATCGCCACGGCGAGCTGGTAGCCGCCCATCTCCGGTTGTTCGGCGACCTGATCAGGATAGACGTCGATCAGCTTGACCACCCAGTCGCTGTCGCTGCCGCTGGTGGAGGCGACCAGATTCACTTCGGGTGCGCCGCTGATCTTCAACGGCGTAGTGAGCACGTCGGAGATGTAGCTCAGCACGTCGCTGCGGCCTGACGCTTCGCGCTGGTCGTCGACCAGCCATTGCGACCAAGTCTGGCCAGCGTCGTAGCCGACTGGCTGGATCGGACGCGCGCGGAACGGCACCGGATGCGCGGGATCGGAGACGTATTCGTCGTAGTCGGTGCCGCCGGCAGGCGCGGCGAAGCCGAGTCTGTTGCCGGCTTGCAGATACAGCGCGCGACTTTTTGTGGCGCAGCCGTTCGCACAGGCGAGCGGCCAGCGATCCAGTCGTTGCCATTGATTGCTGCCGGTCTGGAACGCGCTGACCGCGGCGATGTCGGCTTTGGGTGCGTCATTCTTGAGGTACTGCGCGAGATACGGACGCAGGATGTGTTCGCGGAAATACTGGGCGGTATCGCTGCCGAAATGGATCGCACCGAGCGAGCTGCCTTCGTCGATCTCCTGGCCGTGATGCCACGGACCCATCACCAGCTTGACCATGCTGCCGCTGCTGTCCTTCGGCTTGATCGCGCGATAGACGGCGAGCGCGCCATAACTGTCTTCTTGATCCCACAGGCTGTGCACCAGCATCACCGGTACTTTCAGCGGCTGCGTGGCGAGCAGCTTGTCCATTGCCTGCTCGCTCCAGAAGCTGTCGTAGGACGGATGCGCCAGCAGTTTGTTCCAGAAGCCGAGCTGTTCCATGCCGTACGCGCTGGCCAGCGCGCCGGCGGAGCCGTAATGCATGAACAGGTCGTACTCGTCGTGGTAGTTCGTCCACCATTTGATGCTGTTGTCGCGGCTGGCGGTCTGTTCGTAGATATAGGCCATGTTCTGCTGGCGGAACGCACCGTTGTGGAACCAGTCGTCGCCCATCCAACCGTCCACCATCGGATTCATCGGCACCGACACCTTCAGCGCCGGATGCGGATTGACCAGCGCCATCAGCGGCTCGAAGCCGTCGTAAGAGATGCCGAGCGTGCCGACCTTGCCGTTCGACTCGGGGATGTTCTTCACCAGCCAATCGATGCTGTCGTACGTGTCGGTGGCATCGTCCACCGGCGTCGGGTTCAACGGCCCGTGCACCGGCCGGTTCATCACGTAGTCGCCTTCGGAGCCGTACTTGCCGCGCACGTCCTGCACCACACGGATGTAGCCGTCCTCGACGATGATGTCGGCGGCGTTGTCGTAACCCTGCAGCATCGGGCCGAGGTGGCCGCTCATCGTGTGCGTGGTCAGTGTCTTGGCATCGTACGGCGTGCGGGTGAGCAGGATGCCGGCGTGCTGCGCGCCTTTCGGAATCAGGATGATGGTGTGCAGCTTCACGCCGTCGCGCATCGGGATCATCACGTCGCGCGATATGTAATCGTGGCTGACGGTGGCCGGCACGAACTTCGTCGGCGTCTCGCTGGGGTAGTCCGGGTACTTCGCCTGTGGCGTGTCGGTGGCCTGTGTAACGCCGCTCAACGTGAGCAGCAGGGCGAACAGCGCGGGCTTCAGCCCGGCAACGAAGCAGTTCGATTTCATGGTGGCTCCCCAGGCGGACGATGCGACCTAGCGTAACCGCAATGATGATCCGAGCGCGCCATCGGCGAGGTTGGCAAGCCTGTTGCATTGTTCAGGGCATGAACGACTTTGTTTACGACATCTCCCACTTGCTCGAGTCCGAGCCGGTCACGGCTGTTGCCTCGGATTCGCGGATCGCCAAGACGCCGGCGCCAGCGGCGCCGAGTGTCGCTGACGTGCAGGACAGCATGGCGCGGGAACTCCTGCAGGCCGCCGAAGCACATGACGCGCTGATCCAGCAGTACCTGCGCATGACCGACGCTAACTACCGGGACACGTACGGGCAGTAAAGCGTATCTCGCAACCGGAAGGCTGTCGCTGCTGAGCCAAAGGTGACCCACGTCGGCACATCGTGCTGATGCGAGCGGACAGTTCCGATGTATTCCGCAACCTTCATTCCTGGTTGCATGGCTGTCGAGTGGCATTCACCATAGACGCTTTCGATCAGGGGGTGTCATGGAAAATCTCGGGCTGCAGAGTTTCTCGCCGCATGTGCACGATACGTTCGTGACGATACGCGATGGTGACGAGGTTCGGCTGGTACTGGTCGAGGCATCGCCGCTGGAGAGCCCGGCGGCGATGAGCAGGTCTTTCAGCCTGCTCTTCCACAGCCAATCGCCGGTGCTCCATCCCCAGGATATCTATCGCCTCGAACACCCCGTCATGGGCGAGTGCGAAATTTTCCTGGTGCCCGTGGGCAAGCACGATAGCGGCTTCGTCTATCAGGCAATTTTCAACTGAGCGTGGATGCTGCCCAATGCATCGGTAGGTGCGCGTCGCCGGTCTCCGTCGCCAGGAAACCCAGCCGCTCGTAGAGCCGGCGTGCGCCGGGGTTACGGCTGTCTACCTGCAGCGTCACGTCGCAGCCAAACGCCGCTGCCTGTTTCTGGATATCCGCGATCAGCGCGCTGCCTGTCCCAGCGCATCGTGCGGATGTCGCAAGCGCGATGTCGATGATGCGGAAAGCCGGTGGCTGGCGCAGCAGGTACAGCCGGCCGATCGGCCGGCCAGCCTGTTCGATGACCAGAAAGTCGGCCTGTCCGAAATGCGTCGTGTAGTGCCGGTGTTGCAGGTCGAACTGGCTGTCCAGAAACGCCTGCTTGACCGACGGCGGCCAAGGCACGACGGCAAGTTCATCGGTACGTGTCTGGGCATAGAGCTCGCGCAGAAACGGGATATCCGCCTCGCTTGCAGGTCGCAGGGCGATGCCACGCTCCTGCAGACCCGGCGGCGCGTGCAGCAGATCTGCGCACGCCGCGGGAAATTCCGGAAAGTCACCGGACATCAGTTGAAGCTGGGAAATGCACCCCTGAGGGCAATACAGAAGTTCAGCGCCAGATACGGTTGACGATTCTCATGCGGCTGGCCGCCGCCGGCTGGGCCGATCACGTTCGGCGACAGCGTCGTGTTGGGCGCGGTTGCGCCGATGAACGGGCTGGAATTCTGTGGCGGAATAATGCCGTAATTCGGGCCGGGGGTGGCCGCGCGCTTGGTCGCATCGGGCTGGCTGAAGATGGTCAGTGCATGCGTGTGCGTGGGCATGCTGGACTGATCCAGTGTCACTGTGTTGTTGCCGAAGACTTCGCCGATGGTGCGCGGAGTCAGTCCCGGGCTGGCGCCCTGGCTACATGGCGCACGACTGACGAGATTCGGCAGCTGGAACGTACGCACGCCATCACCGCCATAGTTGGTGCCGAGCAGCGAAAACAACGCGGCGTACTGCTGGATGGGCAGGGTCGCGCCATTGCACAGCGCCCATCCGGCCGGCGCAAAGTTGAAGCCGAAAATCTGAATTTCGCCAAGAAAAGGTGTGGTCACGTCGATCTCCTCGATGCGGCCGCCGGAGCGGCCCGCGATGCGTTGGCAAGCGGTATGTGGTGGCTCAGTTTCGCGACGGGAAGATACCGGCCCACGCGATGCAGAACGATGCCGTCAGCGTCGGCATGACATTCGTGTGCGGTCCGTTTCCGCCTGCATTACCGACGGAGGCTGGCGCAAGCGCGACGCCGTGGGCGCCGGTCAGATCGCTTGCATACATCAGATCGCCGCTGACGGTGCCCAGCTGTACCGAGGACGAGGGCGTCGTGGCATTTCCCGGTCCCGAGGTGGCGGCATAGGAGTGAGTGTGCTGCGCTAGGTTGTTGGGCAGCAGCGTGACGTTTTCGCTGCCACCGTTCTCGCCCAGCACTCGCGTGGTCAGGCCGCTGGCGCTGCCCATGTGCAGAGGAACCTGTCCGCGCATGTCGGGCACGCCAAACGTCGAGACGCCGTCACCGCCGAACGTGGTGCCCAGCAGAGTGTAGAGAACTTCGTATCCGGAGATGGATTGCAGGCTGCCGTCGCAGGCGAACCAGCCGTTGGGAATGCGCGAAAAGGCGAATAGCCGGATTTCTCCGACATAAGGCGTAGTCATGGCGTGCTCCGAGGTGAGCTTTGAAAACCGGAAGGAGTCAGTTGCGAGAGGGGAAGAACCCGTTCAGCGCAATAACAAAATTGAGAGCCCGGAACGGCTGCATGTTCCCGTGCGGCAGGTTGCCACCGGTGAGACCCAGCGTCTGCGGATTCAATGGCACCTGTGGGCCACTGGCAGCGGCGTAGATCTGTTCGGAGCCGCTGCCCGCATACAACGTATTGGTGGGGTTCTTCGCAGTGCCGGCGGTGGTCGAGGCCTGCGCCGAATGGGTGTGCGGAGGCAGGTTGGTGGTAAGCAACGTCACGTTCTCGCTGCCTCCAAGCTCACCCTGCACATACGGTGTGGGTTGCCAGCTCGGATCGGCCGACGAACCAGCACCAACGGGAGTTCGGCACTGCAGGTTGGGCAACGCGAAGTTCGTCGTTCCATTGCCACCGTATTGGACGCCCAGCAGTGAGAAGAGCGCCTGATTCTGGTTGATCGGCAGAAGTTGCCCGTTGCATGCGGCGAAGCCCCGCGGCGGGAAACCGAATCCCGCGAGCATGATTTGCCCGATGTATACCTCAGCCATTGAATGTCCCCCTGGGTGAAGAAAAAGTGCGCCTCCCTTGACGCGGGGGCTACTTTCCCTCAGACCTTGTCAACTTACAAGGGTGGTCGGTGGGCTCCCGCGCTACCTGTAGGAATTTACAGGGGACTATGACTGGTGCGTTTTTCTTGTTCCAATGCGCGCAGCGTTGAAGCATCAATGGATGGTGGAAGTCGCGAGCGTCACAAAGCTGTTGGCGTTCCGATGAAATCATTCGTCGCAGGTGTGGGCCGGGATGTCATGAAGATGACCGGCGTAACGAGAACAGGGCCAGGGGGTTCCATGTTTCATCGTCTGTTTGGACGCGCGGCTGCGCGTGCGAATTCGCTTCGTCATCGCATGATGACGTCGGTCGCAGAAGCATCGAAATCCTTCCCGCGAAAGCGTGGCCGGTTGGCATCGCGCTGCGGCATGGTCGTGCTCATGCTGGCTGTAGCCAGTTCGCTATGGTCTGCTCCCGCGCATGCTGTTGTCCCAACGGGCCCTAGCACCGAGTGCCTACCCTCGACCCGAACTTTCACCGTCGCCTCGGGAGGCACGGCAACTATCAGTCTGACGGATTGTTCAGTATTCGGCCTGGATGGCCTGTACGTGGCGCC
>DASZCB010000586.1:0-2873 GCA_035943575.1 Rhodanobacter sp.
CTAAACCCTCCCCTGCAGTCGCAGGGGAGGGAGCAAAGCCGGTTATTCGCCGGCACCGTCACCGGCGAATGCGGCGGTTGCCGAGCCGAAGTCGCCATCCGCCTGCGCGGCCATGTACGAGAACGCTGCATATACCGCCACGTTCTGTGCCAGTTCCTTCGGATTGATCTTGTCCAGCGTGTCGTTCGGAGTGTGGTGCCAGTCGAAATAATGCGTGCCGTCCTGGGTCAGCGTCAGCGCGGCCATGCCCTTGCCGTGCATCTGCGACAGGTCCGAGCCGCCGCCGCCGGGGTGCTTGGCGTCGTAGGCCACGCCGATCGGCGCCAGCACGTTCGCGATCTGCCCGATCGCGTCGCGCGCCGTCGGTTTCACGCTGGCGCTCATGCGCCAGACCGGGCCGGCGCCGAAGTCGGATTCGGTGCCGAGCTGGAACTTCGCCACTTCGCCGGCGTGCTTGTCGGCGTATGCACGACCGCCCCACAGGCCCATTTCTTCGTTCGCGAACGCGATCACCCGGATCGTGCGGTCGGGTCGTTGCGGCAGATCGTGGATCAGCTTGCCGGCGGCCATCGCGATCGCCACGCCGGCGCCGTCGTCGATCGCGCCGGTGCCCGGATCCCACGAATCCAGGTGACCGCCGATCGCCACCACCTGGTCGGGATACTTCTTGCCGGTGATCTCGCCGATCACGTTGGCACCGGTGTATTCGCCGGTCACGCCGCAATCCAGATCCAGCTTAACGGTGACCGGCTTGCCGTAGGCCAGCACGCGTTCGAGCTGGTCGGCGTCGGGGTTGGACAGCGCCGCGGCGGGGATCGCTTTGGCCGGATCGCGGAAGCCGGTAACGCCGGTGTGCGCGATGCGCTGATCTGCGTCGGTGCCGGCCGAGCGCAGCAGGAAACCGGCGGCGCCCTTGGTTTGCGCCAGCACCGGCCCGCCGGTGCGCACGGCCGAACCCATGCCGTAGTCGTGGCCGTCCTTTGTGCGTTGCATGCGATAGCCGATGTAGACGATCTTGCCTTTCACGCTGGCCGGGTCGGCGGCCTTCAACGCATCCAGACTGTCGAATTTCACCACCTGTGCGGTAAGACCGCCCTTCGGCGTGCCTGGCGAATAACCCAGCGCGGTCAGCACCAGCGGCTGCGCGAATGGCGCGACGATCGCGGCGTGTTCGCTGCGACGAACCCACAGCGGATAGGTCACCGCCTCGGTGTACACCTTGTCGTAGCCGAGCGCCTTGAATTTCGCCATGGCCCAGTCGCGGGCGCGCTGGTCTGCGTCGCTGCCGGCGAGGCGTGGACCAATTTCGGTGGTCAGCGACTCGACGATCCGGTAGCCGGTGTCGTCATGCATGGCCTTGTCGCGCAGCTGTTCGGCCGTCTTTACGGCCGTGGCGGAAATAGTGGTGGCAGGGTTGGTGGCGCTGGCGATGCCGGTGGCCAACAGCAGGCTGGCGGCGAGCGGGGTGAGGGGAAGACGGCGCATGGGGAAACTCCGCAGGGTGAACCGCGATTATGGCGTGACCGTCGGCGATCGCTTAGGCCATAAGTCATGCTTGCCGCAGAAACGACAAGGGCCGGGCCATCTGCCGAATGGCCCGGCCCCATGATCGCCGCGTCTTACGATTTGTTCTTCAGGAGGTCGCGGATTTCGGTGAGCAGGACCACGTCGGCCGCTGGCGCAGCCGGCGCTTCATCCTGCTTCTTCTGCATGCTGTTGATCATCTTGATCACCATGAAGATCGCGACGGCGATGATGAGGAAGGTGATGATGGTGTTGATGAAGTCGCCGTAGCCGATTGCCACTTCGGCAATCTTGTGCTTCGGGTCGCTGTCATCACCGGGCTTGAGCACCCACTTCATGGCGCTGAAATCAGCGCCGCCGGTAAGCATGCCGATCGGCGGCATGATGATCTTGTCCACCAGCGAACTGACGATCTTGCCGAACGCGCCACCGATGACGACACCGACCGCGAGATCGACGACGCTGCCGCGCATGGCGAAAGCCTTGAATTCCTGCAGCATGCTCATGCTCTTCTCCGAGGATTGGGCCAAATGGCTTATGGACTTTAGCGTAGAGCTATAGACCAGCACAGGGGTTCGGCGCAGGAACTCAGACGACGCGACCTTCCAGTTCGGCGACTCCGATCAGCTCGGCATGGAAGCGGTCGCCGCGTTGCAATGCAGCAACGCCGGCCGGCGTGCCGGTGAAGATCAGGTCGCCGGCTTTCAGCTCGAACAGAGTGGACAGCGCCGCAATGATCTGCGGTACGCCGTGCACCATGTCGCCGAGCCTGGCTTGCTGGCGCAGTTCACCGTTCACGCGTAATTGCAGCACGCTGTCCTCGGTCAGTGTCACCTCGGCGGCCGGACGCAAGGCGGAGACCGGCGCGGAATGATCGAACGCCTTGGCCACATCCCACGGGTGTCCCTTCGCCTTGGCCTGCGCCTGCAGGTCGCGGCGGGTCAGATCCAGCCCCACGCCATAGCCCCACACCAGCGCGGCGGCCTGGGTCGGCGTGAGGTCATGGCCACCGGCGCCCAGTGCCACGACCATCTCCACTTCGTGGTGTAGATCGCTGGTGGCTTGCGGATACGGCACATCGCCACCGTCGCTGACCACCGCGTCGGCCGGCTTGCAGAAAAACATCGGTGAGGTCGTGTCCACAGCGGCACCCATTTCGCGTGCATGTTCGGCGTAGTTGCGGCCGATGCAGAACACGCGACGGATCGGAAAACGCAGCTCGCTGCCGATGATCGGCAGGCTGGGCAGGGCAGGTGTGGCGATGGCGTAGGTCATGCCGGCAAGCGTAGCAAAGCGTGGCGTGCCTGCGCTCAGGGTCGGTGCGGGCGGAACAGGATGTCGAATAGCGG
>DASZCB010000587.1:0-1679 GCA_035943575.1 Rhodanobacter sp.
CCTTCGGCAACTCGTCGACGAGCCAGACCTGCCGTGGGTACTTGTACGCGGCGATCTTGTCGCGGGCGAACGCGCGCAGTTCCTCCGGGGTCGCGCTGGCGTCTGGCTTCAGCGCCACGGCCGCGCCGACCTCCTCGCCGAGGCTGTCGTGCGGGATCCCGATCACGGCCACCTCGGCCACCGCCGGGTGCTCGTGCAGGACTTCCTCGATCTCGCGCGGATAGACATTGTAGCCGCCCCGGATGATCATGTCCTTCTTGCGGTCGACGATGTAGAAATAGCCGCTCTCGTCCATCTTCGCGATGTCGCCGGTGTGCAGCCAGCCGTCGGCGCCGAGCACCTTGACGGTTTCATCCGGACGCTGCCAGTAACCCTTCATCACCTGCGGGCCGCGCACCATCAGCTCGCCGACTTCGCCCGCCGGCAATGGCTGACCTTCCTCCGACCAGATGGCCACGTCGGTGGACGGTACTGGCAGGCCGATCGAGCCGTTGTATTCCTTGATATCCAGTGGATTGATGCACACCGCCGGCGAGGTTTCGGTCAGCCCATAGGCCTCGGCAAGGGTGCAGCCGGTGGTCTTCTTCCAGCGCTCGGCGACGGCGCGCTGTACCGCCATGCCACCGCCCAGGGTCAGGTGCAGTTTCGAAAAATCCAGCTCAGCGAAACCCGGTGTGTTTAGCAGGCCGTTGAACAGTGTGTTGACACCGGTGAGCGCGGTAAAACCGGATTGCTTCAGCTCCTTGACGAAGCCGGGCATGTCGCGTGGATTGGTAACCAGCCAGTTCAGGCCGCCCAGACGGGTGAACACCAGTCCGTTCGCGCACAGCGAAAAGATGTGATACAGCGGCAGCGCGGTGATGATCACTTCTTCACCGGGCTTGGCATTCGTGCCGATCCACGCACCGGCCTGCAGCATGTTCGCGATCATGTTGCCGTGGGTCAGCATCGCGCCCTTGGCCACGCCGGTAGTGCCACCGGTGTATTGAAGGAATGCGATGTCATCGTGATTCAGGGCAACCGGTTGCAGCGGATGCGCCGCGCCGCGCGCCAGCGCATCACGGAAGCGCACCGCATGCGGCAGGTTGAACGCCGGCACCATCTTCTTGACGTGCTTGAGTACGAAATTGATCAGCACGCCCTTCGGGCCCAGCAGGTCGCCGATGCCGGTGGTGATGATGTGCTGCACATGGGTTTCGGCCACCACCTGCTGCAAGGTCGCGGCGAAGTTGTCCAGCACCACGATGACCTTGGCGCCGGCATCCTCCAGCTGATGCTTGAGTTCGCGCGCGGTATACATCGGGTTGGTGTTGACCACGACCAGGCCGGCACGCAACGCACCGAACAGGGCGATCGGATATTGCAGCACGTTCGGCATCATGATCGCGATGCGATCGCCCTTGCCCAACTTGAGCACACCAGTGAGATAGCCGGCGAACTGACGGCTCATCTCGTCGATCTGGCCGTAAGTAAGCCGATGGCCGAAATTCGCAAAAGCCGGTCTTTCGCGAAAGCGTTCGAACGCTTCCTCGAACACAGCGGGTACCGAGGCATAGGTGTTGACGTCGATCTGGCTGGGCACGCCTGTCGGATAGTGATCCAGCCACGGACGTTCATTGCTCATGCTTGGGTTCCCTGTGTGGATGACCGCTGATCGAGGATGGACATGGGGTGACGGC
>DASZCB010000588.1:0-3298 GCA_035943575.1 Rhodanobacter sp.
TGCCGCCTGCTCGGAAGCTCCCTCTGCCAGGGTGCGGCTCGCCGAACTGAACTGGTTGGCAGCCGCGGCAATCTGCTCGACCATCTCCCCCAGCTCGCCGACGCTGCCCCGCACCAGGCGCACCACCTGCCGTACCACCCATACGAATATCCCACCCAGCACCAGCGCCAGCGCCAGCAGCACCCCGGTAATCCAGTGGCTGTGAACCACCGAAGCCTCCGCTGAATCGCTCTGGCTGATCAGTTCCTTATCCTGCACAGCGAGCATGCTCACGATCGCCATCTTCTGCGCGGTTTCGATCGGCTTCATGGTGTGGTTATAGGCGGCGAACGCCGTCTCCATGTCGCCTGCGCGCGCCGCCGCCAGGATCCTGTCGTTGGTGCGCTTTGAGGCCTCGAGGGCCTCCTTCAGTTGATTCAGGCCCTTTAGGGTCTCAGGCGCGGGCTTCATCTTTTCCAGCGCGTCGATGTCTCCCTGCAGGCTTCCGCTATAGGCATGGAAGTCGTCCTCGTTCCATCCCATCGCGGCGGAATCGTGCTGTAGCCCGCGTAGCAGGATCCCCTTGGTCCCGCCCATCATGAAGGAGAGATTCCGTTCCATCTCATGGACCAGTGTCTGCTGCCGCACCGTATTCCGTACGATCTCATGCAGATGCTCGCCGATGTCTGCAATGCATACCAGCGCGACTGAGCCCAGCGTGAACGTGAGCAACAGCATCGCGCCACCTGTCAGCAGCAGCTTCTTCCCAACGGAGAACGACGACATAGAACCTTCTTCTTTCCGCCCCGAAGGGACCCGGTCCCAGGCTCAGGCACATGTCCGCATTTGGGGCATTGAAGACCCTATCGACTGCTCAGCCCCACACCTTAGCCGTCCCTCGTTCAAGCTCGCCTAGAAGTGGAACGCCATCTCTCCCGTGATCGACCGCGGGCTGACGTAATGCGTGCCCGAGAACGTCGACAGGAAATTGTAGAGCGCGTACTTGTTCGACAGGTTCACGATGGTCAGCGACGCCGACAGCGTCCGCTTGTCGTCGCTGTTGCGGTGCAGCAGGTTGTCCTCGCCGATCGACAGGTCGAACAGGTTGCGCGAGGCGATGCGGGCGGGGTTGCGATCGTCGTTCTGCGCGTTCGGCGCCGGCAGCTTCAGCAGAGAGGATGTGAACTGCGAGACCAGGCATGTTGCAGGCAGCGCATGCGTCGGCGTGGCACGAACGCCCGCGCATGCGAAACCTGCCTGGGCTTCCTGATCCGCCGTCAAGGGAACGCCGTTGGGATCGACCAGATACACCGCCGGTGTCGGGCTCACGGACGACGGAACCGTCTGATTCACGCAGTCGTTTGAGGGCAGCGTTCCGTAGCAGGGAGCAGCCCCGGCAACCTGCCCCGAGTCGAAGCGCCAGTTGAAGCCGACATACGGCCCGCGCCTGCCCAGCTGATATTGCGCGTGGGTGGTCTGGTTGAAGCGCTCGTCGTGGTCGATGCGGAAAGGCGTATGTCCCGCCCCCGGCGGCGCCGGCACCGTGCCCAGGCCGCTGGTCTGTGGCGTAAAGAACCTCGCGGCCACCGACGAAAAGACTACCTGCGCGGTGAAATTGTGGACCGGCGGAATATCCAGCCGCCCATCGAAGCCCGGCACCTTCGAGCTGTACCACCCGATCGGAAACGTGATTGGCGTCGCGCCCAGGACGGAAAAGTCGAAGGCGTTGTGGGTGTACTTCCAGGTGTAGTCCGCCGAGAGCACCGCGTACCGCGTAATCTGCTGCTGGAAGCCGGCATGAAAGTCATTGCGGAAGCCGGGCCGGTTCGGCGCTGTTGTGCAGGAAATCAGAGCCGCGATCACCGCGTAGTTGCAACCCTCGGACGAAATGACCAGGTTCTCGTTGAAGGGCGACTCGAGCGTGCGCGCATACGAGGTCCGCAACACCGTGCCCGTGCGCTTGATGTCGTAGCTCAGCGCCATCCGCGGCTCAACCTGGTTCGCTGTAGCCAGCCCGTTGTACTGGTCGAAGCGCAGGCCGAAGTTGCCGGTCCAATTTCCCACCGTGATGGCATCCTGCGCGTAGGCCGCGAACTCCTTCACGTCCGTATGGCCGTGGAACGGATACAACTTCCCACCCTGGGTCAGGTCGTAGGGAAGCAACGTGGCGCGCTGCGCACAGGCAGCGGCCGGCATCCCAGTGGACGTGTTGCAGCCCAGGTTTGCGATCAGCGTCGGCGAAACGATGCCCAGTTGAAAGTTCTCGTCGAGGAAGGTCTGCTCGTACGACACACCGGCCTTAACGTTATTGACGCCATGCGTGTAGGTAACGTCCGAGCGCAGCCCGGTGTTGGCCAGCGAACGCTGCTGCCCGATCGTCTCCTGCTGCAGGTCCGGCGCGCCCAGGTCGGCGAAGGGATTCTTGCTCGGATAGTAGTGAAAGTTGTCGCGGCGGAAGTAGTAGTTCGTCGTCAGCACGGTCGATCGGTTGACCACGCGCGTATAGCTCGGCGCGAAGTTCACCGTCTGGATCTGCGACCTCTGGTCGGACGGGCCAACCGGCGCACCCGTAGGCCCAATCGCCACGCCCGCCGAGTTGGTCGGCCACTGCGTCGCATACTCGGAGTCATACGAGTTCGGCGTCTGGAACCACGACCGCGTGTAGCCAAGGTTCAGCTTCACCAGGTCTGCCGCCGTGGCCTGGTAGTCGACGCGATCGAAGAAGTTCTCCTCGTTGCCCTTGTCGTGGATGGCGTGGAACTCCGGCGGATCGAGGAAGCGCCCCGTGTTCATTACATTCGCCGAGACGAAGTTGCCCAGCTTCTGCGAACCGGCCGCGAGATTGAATCCAAAGTTCGAGGTGCCAAACGAACCATAAGACGCGTTCAGCTCCCCGTGCGGCTGCGGACTGCCTAGCCCGGAGCGCGTAGTCGCAACGATGACCAGCGAAGTCTTGCCCCCGAACTCCGCCGGCGGCGCGCCTGGTATCACCTCCAGCGACTGCACCGAATCGAGCGGAATCTGGTTCGAAAAGACCTTCGACTGCTGATCGGTGATCGGCTGTCCGTCGACCGAGAACGAGTTCGAGGCGTGGTCGCCCATCGAGTGAAACATGCCATTCGAGTCGGCCGAGACGCCCGGCGACGACAGCGTCACCAGCGAACTCACCGAGGACGTGCCCTCGAGCGGAATCTTCGAGAACAGGTCCCGGTCGATGTCGGTGTGGTCCACCGGATCGGTCTCGATCAGGTCGCCGCTCGATGCCGTCACATCGACTGTCGTAGTCGCCGCGCCAACCTGCAGCGTTGCATCGTGAGTC
>DASZCB010000589.1:0-1990 GCA_035943575.1 Rhodanobacter sp.
TTCCGGTGCCGGTACCACGCCGTCGGACAAGAACGATCCGGACAAGCTGCGCGACAACCTGATGCCGTACGCGCTCACTGGCCACATGCACGAGAAGGAAGCCTCGTTCCGGCTCGGCGTACCGGTGGAGTTCATGCCGCACGTGGCGCCGCATTTCCGCGGGCTCACGGTTACCACCAACCTGTATCTCAGCCGCCCGCTGAAGCGCGAGGACGTGTTGCAGCGTTTCCACGCCGCGTACGACGACGAGAAGCTGGTGAAGGTGACCGACGAGGCACCGTGGGTCAGCCGCATCGCCCATCGCCATCATGCCGAAATCGGTGGCTTCGCCCTGTCCGCCGACGGCAAACGCGTGGTGGTGGTAGCGACACTGGACAATCTGCTGAAAGGCGCTGCCACGCAGGCCATGCAGAACATCAACCGCGCGATCGGCGTGGACGAGTACACCGCCATCCCTCTAGGCCAAGCCGAGGACACACCATGACCCAGCCGCTATGGCAAAAAGCCGGCGTGCAGATCGACGCCAAGATCATGCAGTTTCTCGCCGGCGACGACGTGCTGCTGGATCGCGAGTTCTTCCTGCACGACATCACCGCCAGCAAGGCGCATGTGGAGGGATTGGCGAATATCGGTGTGGTCAGTGCCGATGAATCCGCTGCGCTGAAGCGCGAGCTGGATGCGCTGGCCTCTGATTTCCATAGCGGTGCATTCGTGCTTGACGATCGCTACGAGGACGGCCATTCGGCGATCGAGGCACGTCTCACCGAGCGGCTCGGCGATGCCGGCCGTCGCGTGCACACCGGGCGCAGCCGCAACGATCAGATCCTGGTCGCCACCCGGCTGTGGCTGAAGGAGCAACTGACCACGTTGCAGACGCATTGCCGTGCGATTGCGCAGGTCTGCCTGGAACGTGCCGCGCAACCCGCGTTGCCATTGCCCGGCTACACCCATCTGCAACGCGCGGTGGTGTCGTCCACCGCGATGTGGTTTGCCGGTTTCGCCGAGGGCTTCATCGACAACGCGTTGCGCGCACAGCAGACGTCCACCTGGATCGACGCCAATCCACTTGGCACCGCTGCCGGCTACGGCGTCAACCTCAAGCTCGACCGCGAGCACACCACCCACGCGCTCGGTTTCGCGCGCATGCAGATCTCGCCGATCTACGCGCAGCTATCGCGCGGCAAGTTCGAGATGGCCGTGCTGGAATCGATCGCCAGTGCGTTGCTCGACCTGCGCCGGCTGGCGTGGGATCTGTCGCTGTTCACCACAGCCGAATTCAATTTCGTGAAGCTGCCGTCCGAGTACACCACCGGCAGCTCGATCATGCCGAACAAGCGCAACCCCGATGTGGTGGAACTGCTGCGCGCCAGTTACGCCAGCGTGGCCGCCGCGCGCACCGAGATCGAACAATTGCTGTCGTTGCCATCGGGCTATCAGCGCGACCTTCAGTTCTCCAAGGGCTCGCTATTCCACGGCTGTCGTCATGGCCTGGGCGCGCTGGAGCTGGTGCCGGATCTGCTGGCACGGCTGCAATGGAACGAGGGCGCGATGCGCGCCGCGATCGAGCCGGCTATGTATGCCACTGATGTGGCGATCGAACAGGCCGCCGCCGGCGTGCCGTTCCGCGATGCCTATCGCGCGGCGGCGGATACCGCAGCATCGGCCGGACAGGGCCGCACACCGGAGAGCAGTCTCGCCGCACGCGTGTCGCCGGGTGCGGGCCACGATCTGCGGTTGGACGAATTGCGCGCGCGCCTGGATCAACTGGGCAGTTGAAGGGGACCGGCATGAACACGCATGTGGGATTGCTCGAACAGGTGTTGCCGCAGTGGCGCCGCGCCGTGCTGAAGGTCGGCAGCAACCTGCTCGCCGCCGATGGCGGTGGCCTCACACCGCGTTACGCCGAGGCGCTGGCTGCGTTCATCACCGCCAGTCATGCCGAGGGTCGTCAGGTGGTGCTGGTGTCCTCCGGCGCGGTGGCGGCGGGACG
>DASZCB010000590.1:0-5012 GCA_035943575.1 Rhodanobacter sp.
TCATGACAGCGCTAGCAGCCAACATTCGCACCACGCAGCCAGGAAGCTCGTACGCCCCCATGGCCCTGGCGACCTCCGGTAACGACTTTGGCATCGATATCGAAGCGATTCGCGCACACGTTCAGGTGCGACGCTGCAAGCACGTCGCCGGACAGGGCATCTATCACGCTGGCCAGCAGTTCCAGGCGATCTATCTGGTGCATGCCGGTTCTTACAAGACCTGCGAACTGGCCGTGGATGGCCGTGAACAGGTCACCAGTTTTCGCATGCGTGGCGACCTCGTCGGCGTGGAGTCCATTGGTTTGAAAACCTATTCGAGCGATGTGATCGCGTTGGAAGACAGCGAAGCCTGGGAACTGCCTTATCCGGCGGTGTTGCGCGCCTGCCTGCATGTGCCGGAACTGCAATCGCACCTTACTGCGGCGTTGGCTGCGGAAATTCGTTGCGATCGTTCATGGATGCTGATGTTGGGCACGCTGGCTGCGGAGCGTCGCGTGGCCGCCTTCCTGCTCGACGTCGCCGCACGCTACGCGCGCCTGGGTTATAGCGCAAAGCATTTTATCTTGCGCATGAGCCGCATCGACATGGCCAGCTTCCTGGCTCTCAAGCATGAAACCGTCAGCCGTGCGCTGTCGCACCTGCACGACATGAGCTACATCGACGTGCAGCGTCGCGAAGTGCGCGTGCTGGATGTCAATGGGCTGCGTTCGATGGCAGGGATGAGTGCTGCGTTGAATTGAGCGGATCACACGCTGCTATCACGCTCGAGCACGCGGCGGATGGCTGCGCCGAGTTGCTCGCGACGATAAGGTTTGCGCAGCAATTCGAAGGCATCGAATGCACGGGTGTCGATACCCATCGATGCGTATTCGTAACCGGAAGTGAAAAGCACTGGAAGGCGCGGACGTCGCTCGCGGGCCTTCGCTGCCAGTTCGAAACCCGTCATCTCGCCGCCCAGCACGATATCCGTAAAGAGAAGATCGATATCCAGATGCTTTGCCAGCTGATCCAGCGCCGTGGCGGCATCACCGGCTTCACAAGGGATATAGCCCAGCGTGCGCAGGAAAGCGACGGCGACCCGCCTTACTTCCGGTTCGTCTTCCACTACCAGAACGGTCCCGCGACCACGGAATGAAGGAGAAGGTGCCGCTTCCTCGGCAATCGTTGAGGCCGCAGCCGGCAAAAAGAGCTCGACACGCGTGCCGTAGCCCACCTGGCTCTCGATATTGAAATGGCCGCCGGACTGTTTCACGAAGCCATAGACCATGCTCAGCCCGAGCCCGCTGCCTCTGCCAGCTTCCTTGGTCGTGAAAAAAGGCTCCAACACGTGCTCCAGAATTTTCGGCGAAATACCTTCACCGTTATCCGAAACAGTAAAGACCACATACGAGCCAGGCCCAAGCTTGGTGTCTTCCTCGCCATCGGCGACGTTGTAAGAGCGTGCCGTGATCGCAAGACGGCCGCCGTGCGGCATCGCATCGCGTGCATTGAGCGCCAGATTGATCAATGCTGCTTCCAATTCCCCTTCATCGGCGTATACCGCGTGCACTTCGTTGGTGCACTCGGCGGTCACGGCGATACGTTCGCCCAGTGTGCGTCCCAACATTTCGCTCAGATCGGCCAGCAATTGCACTGTGCGCACGGCACGCGGCAGCAGATGCTGGCGGCGTGAGAAGGTAAGCAGCTTGCGAGTAAGCGCCGCACCACGCTCGACCGCACGCGATGCGCTTGCAAGGGTTTTCCGTGTCGCTGGATCATCCGGTAGATCGGTTTCCAGTAACTGCAGGTTGCCGGAAATGACCGTCAGCAGGTTGTTGAAATCGTGCGCAATGCCGCCGGTGAGTTGACCGAGTGCATCCAGGCGCTGTGAATGCGCCAGTTGCTCTTCGCTGCGTTCGCGCTGGATGGATGCCGCCAGAATGTTGGCGACCGATTGCAGAAAATTCAGTCGGTCCCGGTCGAAATAACCCTTCTGAGGCGCCAGTGCCAATAACAGCCCCAACGGTCCATGCCGATCGGGCAATGACACGAGGGCGGCGTCCTGATAATCGTCGCTCAGAGACGGACATATGCTGTGAAGATTTTCGATGACGGCGCCTTGTACGGGCGGCTGCACATCGACATCCATTGTCGCGCTGCATGCCAAGACCCGCATTGCGGGAGCGCTCGACAAGCTCTCCAGTACTGCTTGAGGCAAACCCATCGATGCGGGAACTTGCAAGCGAACATGGTGCGAGTCGGCCAGTATGATCGCCGTTGCGGGAATATCGAGGGTGGTTGCCACTAATTCGATAATCTCGACGATCGCTTTTTCGTGATGTGTAGCTTCGAGCAGACGCCGGCCCATCTGGGCCGTGGCGGCGTCGAAGCGGGCGCGTTCCTGGGCCTGGCGTGCACGCTGTGTTTCGGAGATATCGCGAATCGATGCTGCATACAGCGTTCCCTGCGAAGCAACGACCGGACTTAGCCCGATTTCCACGGGAAACGATTGGCCATCGGCCCGTACGCCGGTCAATTCGTAGCCTGCGCCCATGGCGCGTTCGCGCGGATTGGACACGTAATGGGTGCGATGTGCGATGTGTGTCTGCTGCAGAGTTGCCGGCAACAGCGCCTCCACCTGCAAGCCGGTAAGTGCACCCGCTTCATAGCCGAACAGGCGTTCTGCATGCGCATTGGTCAGCACGATGACACCTTGCCGATCGACCACGATCATCGCGTCCGGTGCCTTCTCGAACAATGAGCGGAACAGGTTCGCATCCGGTGCTTGTTTGCTGAACATGTCGCTGCCTATACCCGCCGGACCGTGGGCGAGAATAGATAGCCCGCGCCACGGATCGACTTGATCCGTTGCGGATGGACGGGGTCGAGTTCGATCTTGCGACGCAAACGTCCGATCTGTACGTCGATCGAGCGATCGAATGGTCCTGCATCATGGCCATGGATATGCGTCATCAGCTGGTCGCGGGTAAGCACCTGATTGGAGTGCTCGACGAAAACCCGCAGCAAGGCGAACTCGCCACTGGTCAGTGGGATGGGCTCACCATGCAGTCCGGACAAGCTGTGCGATTGCGGGTCGAGCGTCCAGCCATCGAACGACAAGCGCCCGGCATCTGCCTTGGGAAGAGAGGACGCACGGCGCAAAACGCTGCGCACGCGAGCCAGCAACTCGCGCAGATCGAACGGCTTGGTAACATAGTCGTCCGCACCGAGTTCCAAACCTACGACACGATCCACCGATTCGCCGCGCCCGGTCACGATGATCACCGGACCATGCCAGTGCTCGCGCATATTCCGGGTCAGGCTGAAACCGTCTTCGCCGGGCAGCCCGACATCGAGTATCACGATATCGACCGGTTCGCTGTCGAGAACGTGGCGCATTCGAACGCCATCGCCCGCGGTGCTGACGCGAAAGCCGTGGCTGCCGAAGTAGCGGCTGAGGATCTGGGCAATCTCGGTATCGTCATCGACCACCAGCATATGTGCCGGCACAATCGTAGACGACGCAGGACTGGACGAGACGACCATCTGAACTCCCTATCCGTGGTGGTACCTGGTCAAGTGGAGCACCCAGGCCAGAGCATACGCCTGCACCGGTTGGCTTGCAGTAGCTGGGCAGAGCACTGGGCGACATCGAATGCGAATTCCACCATCGGTCATGCCGAGCCTTTGTCCATGCCGTTGGAGGAATGAAACAAGTTCGTTCCAGATTCGCTTGTGCCTATGCCGATTCGGCGATCAGCACCGCGTGAGTCGCTGGGTTGATGAAGATCAATTCGTCCGTGCGTGATGGGGCATAGGTTGACTAAATCGTCGGCCAATCCTGTGGCGGCGTGCTGGCGAAGCTCCTGTGCCTCGCTTTTATATTCATCGATTTATGCAGACATTAAGGAGGCAGGTGATGTCTGGCTCACTTATTCGTAGCACACACCTTTCCATCGATGCCATAGCCAAGGCCATGGCTATGGCAACAGGCGACGGCTCTAACAGCGTCGAGTTGCCGCCCGATGATCTGAGGTTTAAGCAAGTGATCGACGCGCTTGCGCGGGAGATGCATCAAAAATTTGCTCGTTACGTTGTAACGATTACTCCAGAAGGATGCCGCATCCGGGTTGATGCCGTCGCCCATTTTGCGTTCAATAGCGCCATGCTTCGAGATGAAGACAAGCCGCTCTTGGACGACTTCGCCGAGGTTGTGAGTTCGCATTGCACTCAGGCGCTGATAACGGTTGAGTGCTTCGCCGATGCGGCCGACCATTCCGCCTATAGTCTTCGACTGGGACAGGAGCGTACCCAGTCGGTTCGCGAGTACCTGGTCAACATGGCGGGTCTGTTGGGCGATAAAGTGCGCACGGCATGCGATGGAAAGGTTCTCGACCGCCGGGTTGACCCTGACGGGTGGGGAGATGAGAGTGCGTCGAATCGTCACGTTGCTCTAGTGATCGAGTTTGTCGGCACGTATCAGCCAGGTGGTTTCCATGAAGACATCGAGGCCAACCAAGCCCATAAAAGATGACATAGCTATGGGGATGACATAATTAAGCGGTGCGCGACCGGCCCGCCAAATTGGCCCGACGCCACCACCTGGTGCAGTGGGCCTAGCGCAGTTCAGCGCGTGGCGAAGAATTGATACTGTGGCCCGAGCTACTGGTCATTCAAGTTATCTGCGAACGGTCCGCAAGAACTTGCCCGTTGACAACAGTTCCACCTGCGTCGGAATCTCTGACTCACGGCCTGAGCGCAACGCCAGGTAAAGGGGAACATTGATGCGTGTTTGGCAAGGGATCTGCCTGTCGACAGTGCTGTTTTTCTCGTTCGGGGCGCTGTGCCACGCACAATCGGTCGCACCGGAAGACGAATACCAGAAGCTAGTCAAGGTCGATCAGGGCATCCAGCCGCTGGGTGCGCATCCGTTCGGCGAGAACATCGGTCTCTCATACGGAAAATCGTTGCCGCGAGGCACCGCGAGCGATGTTCGATAGCAATAAATGGGCTAAGTAGGCGACGCAATGTCG
>DASZCB010000591.1:0-3090 GCA_035943575.1 Rhodanobacter sp.
CGGGTGAAACCGCCGGCGGGGCGGCAGTCCGGCATGTGGCCGAGAAAGTGCTGAGTACGAAGGAAGTGAATCTTCCAGGTGGCGTGCATCTGAAGTGCATGACTGTGCTGGGCATTCCGACCCCGGACTGCATCAATCCGCCAGCGCCACCCTCGGCCAAGGACGGCGACGAGCGCCTGAGCATGGCGCCGGCCAGCTCACTGGATGGCGTGGCGCATGCACCGAAACCGCCCAGTATGGAAGCGTGCATCGCGATGTATCGCGCCGACAAACCGCTGATGTGGGGCTGCCCGGTCGATACGCCGAATCGCTCGGTCGACGCCGAACTGCGCGATCGTGCCGCGGCCCATCCCTGACGCGTCATGCGGAACCACAGCGGTGCCCGCTACACTCGCCACATGCCCTTGCCACCCCCGCATCCACCTGCTGCCAGCCATACCGCCAATCCTGCGCGGATCATGCTGAACTCGCCGCTGGCAGCGGCCACGCGGGCGCGGGTCTACCATCAGCGCACCCGCCAGCGTCCGCGCGAGCGAGGTCTGCGTGCGTTCGCCGCGGTGGCGGCGCTGCTAGTGCATCTGTTGTTCCTGTTCGGCTTCGTGCTCGGCCCCGCCTTTCAAGTGGGGCCGCCGCCGGCGTCGAAGCAGCAGTTCCTGCAGGTGCGTCTGATCGAACCACCCGAGCCGCCACCGCCGCCACCCGTGCGCGGCACCCCACCGAAAGAACGCGGCCCGCGGCATCAAGGCCACAGCAGCCAGCCCGCGCCGAGTGCCGAGCGCAGCGCGAATATGCAGACCGTCGCGGCGGCGAAGCCGGCACCGGCCAGCGTGCCGCCTGTGCTCGCCAAGGCCACGAAAACGCGCGCGTCGACTGCGAAACCAGTCGCCGCGCCACCGCCGCCGGTGAGTCTGCCGCAACCGGCACCGACCCCCGAGCTGCAACCGATTCCGCTAGCCAGCGAGCCGCCCGCGGTGACGTTGCCGACGCCGACCTTGCAACCACCTGTGCCGCCGAAGTTCCAGCCCGAGTCGGTGCGCAAGCCGCAACTGGAAGGCACCCAGCCACTACCGCCACCACCCTCGCTGGCGCTGCCGGAAGTGCCTGTGCCGTCGTCGCCGCCGATCAGCGTATCCAGCATCGCGTTGAATGCCGATGTGCCCAAGACCAGCGCGCCCGCCAGCGTGACGCTGGCCCGTGCACAAGTTCCGGTCGCACCACCTGTACCCGAACTGCAGCCAGTCCCGCTGCCGGCGCAACCATCGCCGAGCGTGACCCTGCAGACGCAACTGACGGCGCCAGCGCCCACCGTGCCGATCGAGAAACCGCAGCTGCAGGCGCCGAAAATCGAGGTAACCGAAGCCGAACTCGAAGCGGTGCCGCTGGCACCTGCCGCGCCGGCGAAAATCGAGCCACCTGCGCCGGCCGTGAAGATCGATGTCGCGGACACCGCGCAGAAGACAGCCATCCAGCCATCCATCGAGCGGCCGCAACTGAGCGCGCCGACCACCACCGCGACTGCTGCTGCAAGCATGTCGTCGCCATCGTCATCACCCGCCGCCACCGAGCAGCCCGCGGCGCATGAAACCACTCCGAGCCCGGCCGATGCCAGCCGCGGGCGCGACGTCAGCAGCGCCCCCGATGCAACTCCGCAAGGCAGCGACACCGCCACGCCGGGCCAGCCCAACGGCGTAGTCGCCGCGCCGGACAGCACCGGCAACCACATCGCCGCCGCACAGCCGAAGCCGGGGCAGGGGCACGACAAGGGCAGCGCCGGCAAACAGCAAGGTGTCGGCCAGCCCGGCGGCAACCGACCTGGTGCCGATCAAGGCAATGCAGATCAGGGCGGGCAGCAAGGTGTGCCCGGCAGCTACGTGCAATTGAAGCCGCGCGGCGATACCCAGATCATGAACCATGGCGCACCGAACATCGGCTATCAGCCGACCCGCTTTGAGCAGGACTGGGCACCCGAAGGCGAGAGTTCGATCGACACCGCGTTGCGTCATGCCGTGGAAAAAACCACGGTCAAACACACCTTCCATCTGCCGCGCGGCGTGCGCGTCGAATGCGCGGTGATCCCACTGCTGCCGATGTCACTGTTCGGTTGCAAGAATCCCGATCCACCGGCGAAGCCGGTCGATGCGAAAGTCTACGAGCGCCTGCACTTGGCCCCTGCCAATCCGCTGGCGTCACCTGCGCCAGCGGCCAGCAGCGCGTCGCCGGCGCCGATGGTCAAGCTCGACAACGGCGCGGAATGCGCCGCAGCCCGTGTCGCCGGCAGCCCACCACCGCCCAGCTGCATAGGCATCGTGTTGCCGGTCAAACTGCCGGCACCGTCATCCAGCTCGTGGGTGCCGGCCAGCGATCAGTTTCATTGACGGGTACGCGAGACAGTCGCCGCACGATTTGCGTCAGCCTCGATCCAGCGGGCTCAGTACACCGTGTCCGCCGCGGTTGAGCACGTGGGTGTAGATTTGAGTGGTGGCGACGTCCTTGTGGCCGAGTAGCTCCTGCACGGTGCGGATGTCATAGCCGGCTTCCAGCAGGTGAGTGGCGAACGAGTGGCGCAGCGTATGCGCACTCACTGGTTTGGCAACCTCAGCGGCGCGGCACGCCGACTTCAGTGCACGTGAAAGCACGGCGTCGTCGACATGATGCCGGCGCTCCATACCATCCCGCGGGTCACGGGAACGTTGCGTCGCAGGGAACACATACTGCCAGCCGATTTCGTGTGGGGCACTCGGATACTTGCGCGCCAGCACATGCGGCAGCCATGCCGCACCGAATCCCGCATCCAGATCGGCCTCGTGCAGCAGGCAGGCGCGTTCGATCTCGCGGCGCAACGGTTCGGCTAGTGATCGCGGCAGCATGGTGCGCCGGTCCTTGCCGCCCTTGCCGTCGCGGATGGTGATTTCGTTGCGTCCGAAATCCACGTCCTTGATCCGCAGCCGCAGTGCTTCCATCAGGCGCATGCCGGTGCCGTACAGCAGGCTTGCCAGCAACCAGGGTCGTCCATCCATCCTCGCCAGTACGCGCGTGATCTCGTCACGGGAAAGCACGGTAGGTACACGCTGCGATCGCTTGGCCCGTACC
>DASZCB010000592.1:0-1919 GCA_035943575.1 Rhodanobacter sp.
CCTGAAATCGCTGCGCACGCTGGAGGACGACGAGACCCTGCTGGTGCAGTCCGGCAAGCCGGTCGGCGTGTTCCGCACGCATGCCGATGCGCCGCGCGTGCTGATCGCCAACTCCAACCTGGTGCCACACTGGGCCACCTGGGAGCACTTCAACGAGCTCGATAAGAAAGGCTTGATGATGTACGGCCAGATGACGGCCGGCTCGTGGATCTACATCGGCTCGCAAGGCATCATCCAGGGCACCTACGAAACCTTTGTCGAGATGGGCCACCAGCACTACGGCGGCAACCTCAAAGGGAAGTGGCTGCTCACCGCCGGCCTCGGCGGCATGGGCGCGGCGCAGCCGCTGGCCGCTTCGCTAGCCGGCATGTGCAGCCTCAACATCGAATGCCAGCAGAGCCGCATCGACTTCCGTCTGAAGACTCGCTACGTCGACGAACAGGCTAGCAACCTGGACGACGCGCTGGCACGCATCGAGAAATACACCAAGGCGGGCGAGGCGAAATCCATCGCGCTGCTCGGCAATGCCGCCGACATCCTGCCGGAACTGGTGAAGCGCGGCGTGCGTCCCGATGCCGTCACCGACCAGACCAGCGCGCACGATCCGGTCAACGGCTACCTGCCGCAGGGCTGGACGGTGGAGCAGTGGTTCGAGCGTCGCAAGAGCGATCCGGTCGGCACCGCCAAGGCCGCCAAGCAATCCATGAAGACCCACGTGGAAGCGATGCTCGCGTTCCACGCCCAGGGCATCCCCACCTTCGACTACGGCAACAACATCCGCCAGATGGCGAAGGACGAAGGCCTCACCAACGCGTTCGCGTTCCCCGGCTTCGTACCCGCCTACGTGCGCCCGCTGTTCTGCCGCGGCATCGGCCCGTTCCGCTGGGTCGCACTGTCCGGCGACCCGGAAGACATCTACAAGACCGACCAGAAAGTGAAGGAGCTGATCCCTGACGACAAGGCGCTGCACAACTGGCTGGACATGGCCAAAGAGCGCATCAGCTTCCAGGGCCTGCCCGCACGTATCTGCTGGGTCGGCCTCGGCCTGCGCGACAAGCTCGGCCTCGCGTTCAACGAGATGGTGCGCAACGGCGAGCTGAAGGCGCCGGTGGTGATCGGCCGCGACCACCTCGACTCCGGCTCCGTCGCCTCACCCAACCGCGAAACCGAGGCGATGAAGGACGGCAGTGACGCGGTGTCCGACTGGCCGCTGCTCAACGCGATGTTGAATGTGGCAGGTGGCGCGACCTGGGTTTCGCTGCATCATGGCGGCGGGGTGGGGATGGGGTACTCACAGCACTCCGGTGTGGTGATCGTCTGCGACGGCACGGCCGAGGCGGACAAGCGGATTGCGCGGGTGCTGTGGAACGATCCGGGGACCGGCGTGATGCGGCATGCGGATGCGGGGTATGAGGATGCGGTGGCGTGTGCGAAGGAGCAGGGGTTGAAGTTGCCGATGGTGGGCTAATCACATGAAGTGCAAACAGTTTGCCATTGGAAATTACAAATGCTTCTCATCTGATCCACAAGGATTTACGGCAATTGGCGAAGTTAATTTAATTGTCGGTAGAAATAATAGCGGAAAATCAAGGCTAATAGATTTAATTAGATATTTGTGTGATCGTAAATCGATAGCACTCTCCGAGCAGTCGTTCATTTCGATAACTGGTGAGATCGAGCAAGATGATCTTCGGCGCCAATTTTCCGAAAATAATTCTGGCGGGCCAATCCCCGGCAACCATTGGCAATATGCTCAGCAATTTGTTGGTAAGCAAATAAGCTATCATTTTCGTGGTAATAATTTTTCATCGATTAAGTTAGATATTCCATATCCCAATGACTTGAACGGTCGCTTTGAGGCAGTCGCGGCAACCATTCAACTGCCGTTGACGGGAAAACGATTTATCCATATTTCGGCA
>DASZCB010000593.1:0-5717 GCA_035943575.1 Rhodanobacter sp.
TGTGCCTTCGGCATGCTGAAGGCGGGCGAGCCGTGGTTGGCGACGATGTCCTGCACTACCTTCAGGCCTTGCGCGTGCATCTTCGTGGTGAACTGGGCGAAGTCGAGATCTTTGCTCGGCAGGTGCGGGTCGAGCTTGTAGAAGTTGACGCCCCAGTAGCCGTGGAAACCGGTCTTGCCGCGGTCGGTGAACTTCGAGCCCCAACTCACCGGGTCGCCGCCGGTAAATGCCTCGTCCGGGTTCTGCACGATCGGCGTGATCCACACTGCGCCGAAGCCCATGCCGCGGATGTAGCCGGCGTTGTTCAGCACGCCCTTGAAGTCGCCGCCGAGGTAGCCGATGTTGTCGCTCTGACCCTTGAGCGCGCCCGGTACCGGAATGTCGAACGTGGGATGCGCGCCGCCCTGGTTGCGCTGATCGTTCGACGGATCGCCGTTGACGAAACGGTCGGTCATCACGAAGTAGATCGCATTCGACGCGAACGGCGTATCGGTGCCGACGAACTCCGGCGCCTTGGCCGACGTGGCCGCGTGCGCGAGGCTGCAGGCGAGGGTGGCGACGAGGGTGGGAAGGCGGAGTCTGGGCATGCTTGGGGTTCCGTGGAGCGGGATGCGGGCGTGTCTGGTTACGCGGTGGCCTCGGGTTTGGGCACGCGCAGGGTGCACAGGCCGGCGATGAGCAGGCTCGCGCCGCCCAGGCCCAGCGCCCAGATCGGCTGGTTGTGGAAGAACAGCTTCAGCAACACGCCAAGCACGCTGGCGGCAAGCAGCTGCGGAATCACGATGAAGAAATTGAAGATGCCCATGTAGATACCCATCTTCGCCGCCGGCAGGTTGTCCGACAGCATCGCGTAGGGCAGCGAGAGGATCGACGCCCACGCAAAGCCCACGCCCACCATGGACGCGATCAGCCAATGCGGATCGCGGATCACCAGGAACGACAGCAGGCCGAGGCCGCCCAGCCACAGGTTGATCAGGTGGCTCATGCGCAGTCCGCACGCGCGCACCAGCAGCGGGATGGCGATGGCCGCGAGCACCCCCACGCCGTTGTACGTGCCCATCAGCACGCCGGCCCAGTTGGCCCCCTCGTTGTAGGCCACGGAAGTCGTGTCGCTGCTGCCGTAGAAGGTCTGCGATACCGCCGAGGTGGTATTGATCCACATGGCGAACATGGCGAACCAGGAGAAGAACTGCACCCAGTTGAGTCGGCGCATCGGCAGCGGCATGCCGTGCAGGTCGCCCATGATGTGGCGCAGCGCGCCGTCACTGCGGGTGCGGCAGAGCCACACGAACAGCGCGCCGAAACCGACCAGCCCGCCGGCCAGCAGATACAGCTCCTTCTCCAGGTTCAGCTGGCCGATCAGGCCCAGCAGCACCAGTCCAAGCACCAGGAACAGCGTGCCGATCTTCCACGCGCCGGCCACGCTGCGGGGCGCTTCCACGACGCGGTTGTCCGAGAACGACTCCAATTGCTCCGGCGGATACTCGCGGGTGCTCAGGATGGTCCACAGCATCGCAGCGAGGAGCACGAACGCGCCGGCGTAGAAGGCGTACTTCACCGAGTGCGGCACCTCGCCGGCCGGTGCCGTGTTGGCCACGCCGAAGTGGGTGAGCACGTAGGGCAGGAACGAGGCCACCACCGCGCCCACGCCGATGAACACACTCTGCATCGCGTAACCCAGCGGACGCTGCGACGGCGGCAGCTGGTCGCCGACGAAGGCACGGAACGGCTCCATCGATACGTTGAACGACGCATCCATGATCCACAGCAGGCCCGCGGCGATCCACAGCGTGGGCGAGTTGGGCATGGCCAGCAGGGCGATCGTAGCCAGCACGGCGCCAGCGAAGAAGTACGGCCGGCGGCGGCCGAAGCGGTTCCAGGTGCGGTCGGAGAAGTAGCCGATGATCGGCTGCACGATCAGTCCGGTGAACGGCGCGGCGATCCACAGTACGGGGATCTGGTCCACGTTCGCGCCCAGCGTCTGGAAGATCCGGCTGACGTTCGCGTTCTGCAGTGCAAAGCCGAACTGGATGCCGAGAAAGCCGAAGCACATGTTCCAGATCTGCCAGAACGACAGCTCGGGTTTTCTGCTCATGGTGGGGTGGTTCCTGTGGGCAGTGGCGCGATCAGCAGATCACCGATGCTGGCGTTGTTCAATGGGCCGTCGCTGCCACCGCGGCCGCCGGTGTAGTGCGCGAAGTGATCGAGGTAGCTCATGTTGAAGCCGTCGTCGAGAGCGAAGCGGCAATGCGCGCCGGCGTTGGCGCTGAAGCTGGCGGTGGTGGAATTCTGCATGCCGATGCTGTGTGGCATCACCAGCAGCAGCGGCTGCGGCGAGCTGCCTTCGCAATCGACGCGCAGCATTTTCACCGCGGCGGTGATGCCGGTATTGATCGGGCCGTGATCGTTGGCATAGCTCAGTGCGACCTGGAAGCGGCTGCCATGCGGTGCGCCCCAGCTGCGTGGCCAGTCGCCGTCAACGTGGTCGCTATCGCTCACGCACACGGCCGGACTGGGCAGCGATTCGATGCCATCGTCGCTGTGCCGCGTGATGCTGAAACATTGCCGGGTTGCCAGCGCATCGACGGCACGGCTGTTGTCGAACTCGCCCAGCGACCGGCCGTTGAGGTAGAGCGTATAGCGACCTTTGCTGCCGATCTGCCAATGCCTGCCGTCGCGTACTACGCCGGGTGCGGCTGGGGCGGGCGGAGCGAATGTTGCCGCCGTCTGCGGCAGCGGTGCGGTCGGCACCTGTATCGACTTCAGCGTGACCAGTGAGTCCACGCCGTGGCTTGTGCTCGCGCCGGCCACGAGCAGATTGCCGTCGAGTTTTTCCGGGCGTAGCAGGGTGATGCGGCGATCCGGCAGCTGTAGGGTGATGCGATCGCGTTTGCCGAACAGCATCGGCACCAGTGAGACAGGCAGCTTCGGTTCGATCAGGCCTTCGTCGCCGAGACCGAAGACGCCTTCGGTGACCATGTCCAGATAGCCGGCCACCGACCACAGCTGGCGCGGCGAGTCGACCACCGGTCCGCTCAGCTTGCCGTCGTCGACGTGCGTGCTTTGCGTGACCAGTTCGAAGTTTTCCATGTTCGAGCCGCTCAGCGCGGCGCCGCGCATCAGCGAACGCAACTCGTGCGCGATGCGCTCGGGATTGTTGACCGTACGCGCTGCACGTAGCGCGTAGGCGCTGACGAACGGCCAGATCGCGCGGTTGTGATAGATCGGCTGGTCGGCGCGCTGGGGCCAGATCACCGGACTGCCTGCGTCGCTGGTCGGGTAATTCGCCAGTGTCTGTCGCGCGTGGTCGACGTCGGCCACGCCGCTGGTGATCGCCAGCGACAGGCCGAGCAGGTCGTACGCCTCGACCGGCATGCCGTCGCCACCGAGGTAGCTCATGTACATGCCGCGACCGGCACGCCAGAAGTGCGCATTGATCGCGCTCTTCAATGCCGCGGCTTCGGTGCGGTATCCGGCAGCCTTCGGATCATGACGCCGTTCGGCCATCTGGACGGCCAGTTGCAGCGCCTGGAAATGCAGCACGTTGGTGGACAACGCGAACGACTGCGCGATGAAGGTGACGTCGTTCGCGGTCCATGCCGGATAACTCTGCTCGCGCCAGTCGAGGAACGAGGTCTCGCCGCGATACAGGCCGAACGTGCTGTCGAACGCGTAACGCCGATCCTGCGCCAGCGTATCGGTCAACGCGCGATACACCTTGTCGGCAAACGCCGTGTCGCCGAGCAGATGGCGCGCACCGAGAAACCACACGATGCGGTCGGTGCTGATCGGCCAGCTGCCACCCGAGCCGGTGTCCTGCATCGGATAAAGACCCGCCGGCGCGGAGGGGGCGCGTACGTCGGAAAGCTTGAACAGCAGCGAAGCCTTCGCCCGCGCCGGGTCGAGTCGCCACAGGCCAAGATCCGCCGCGTAGGAAAGATCGCGCGTCCACACGTAATGCCATTTCTCGCCGGTCTCGAAACAGACGCATGGCATCGACTGGCCGTGGTCGAACGCGTCATCGCGGATCGCGTTGACCGAATCCTTGCGCAGATCGTCCTGCGCCATCGCGAAGAGACCGTCGAACAATGGACTGGCCGTATGCGTGGCAAGCGGCTGCGCAGGAATGCGTCGTTCACCGTTCGGTGCATGCAACACATAGCCATCGCTACCAGCGGACTGCATGCTCGCGTTCTGGCCTCGCCAGTCGAGGTTGTCTTGCCAGTTCGTCGTCATCGGCGAGCTGGCGCTGGCCACGGCCAACAAAGTGCCAAGCACAATCACGGAGGCCCTCCCGCCGAATTTGCTGCGTGCAGCTGCAGTCGGATCGCCTGCGTCACGCCGGCGGCGATCTTTATATAGGTCACCTCGCCATAGCGGTCATGCCCATTGGCCCAGCCTTCGGCATCGCGCTTGCGTAGGGCGTCGAGGCTGTCGGCCGCCGTCATCGTGCGTTTGCCGTCGGTGACGGCAGTAGCGGGGCTCCCGTGCATTTTTACCAGGTAGTAGCGCAGCGCCGGTTTGAACGAACCCTGCGGCTGTGCGAGCGCGAAGTCCACCACATCCGCACGCTTCTGCACCGACAGCGACTGCACGAAGTACGCGCCCTTCTCGTAATCGTAGGTGCTGCCGTCATCGTCGTAGTAGTCGAACTGCGTGCGGGTGTCCGCGGGAAAGACGTCGATATCCAATTGGGTCAGTGGATGCTCGCCGACGTAGTCCATTGACGGCTGGCTCGGGATGATCGCCCCATCACGGATGAACAGCGGAATGTCGCCCCAGCTCTTGCTGTCGATCGCAAGGTGGATGGTCTGACCGCCCTCATAAACCTTGCCGCTGAACCAGTCGGTCCAGCGACCGGCGGGCAGGTAAATGTCCTTGGACGTCTGACCTGGTTCGACCACCGGCGACACCAACAGCCAGTCACCGAACAACCATGCGCTGATGTCGTTGCGCAGCTGGGGATCGCGCGGCCAGTCGAACAGCAGCGGGCGTACCAGACCCACGCCGGTGCTGCGGCGCGTGTACTCGTAGCTGTAGATGTACGGGACCAGCGCGTAGCGCAGCCGGATCGCGTCGGTGGCGGCCTTCTCGGCGATCGGCCCGTAGACCCATGGCTGGCGTTTCTGGCCGAAGTCGCCGTGCACGCGGAAAATCGGCGTGAACGCGCCGAACTCGATCCAGCGCGCGTAGTTCTCCGGCGTCGGTGCGCCGTCCTTGAAGCCGCCGCCATCCATGCCCCACTGCATCGCGCCCACGTTGATCGCGCTGAGCATACGCGCACGCTGGCCGGCCATGCTGGTGAAGCCAGTGGGGATGTCGCCCGACCACAGGCCATAGGCGTAGCGTTGCGCGCCGAGCCAGAAGCTGCGGTTGATCGACCACACGCGCTGGTTCGAGATGGCACGCTGGCCGTCGTACAGCGCGCGCTGCATGTTGAGGAACTGGGTGTTGCTTGAGGTGTAATCGGCCTCGTCGTTCCACCAGCCGGCCATACCGGTGGCGAACGAATGCTTCAGGGCATCGGTGAAAAACCAGGCACGGGATGCCGGCTTGTCGAAGTCGATGTCCTTCACCGGCTTGTGCGAGAAGTAGTCCGGCGCGGCGGCCTCGTCCGGAAGCCACAGGCCGTGCGCGGTAGCGTAGCGGCCTTCCACCGTGTCGACGTGGACACGCGGTTTCATGATGCCGGTGAGGTGGATGCCGCGCCGGTCGAG
>DASZCB010000594.1:0-8821 GCA_035943575.1 Rhodanobacter sp.
CGCAACATGCTTGCGGCTGAGCCGGTCACAGCCACGCTGTAATTGCTGCCGCCGTGGTGGCGACACCATGGCGGCAGTTCAATGCGTGGATGGCGCTTTTTCCGCCAGTACCAGGACGGATCGTGAATCAGCGCAGCGCGAGGAAGTCTGCGCTGACCACGAAGCGCACCGCATCCAGTCGCAGACGGGATTGCGGCAGCGCGGCCAGCAACTGGGTGCGCTCATCGGCCACGGCGGTTATTTCCGTTTCGCTGATCGAGGGATTCACCGCGCGCAGTGCGAGCAGGCGCGACAGCTCGGCATCCAGCGTCTCGGTGGCGAGGCTCAGCGCTTCGTCGATGCTGGCTTGACCGCGTGTGCCGGCAAGTGTCTCGGCGCGCGCCAGCATCGGCGGCACCAGCTTGCCGAGAAATTTGCGGTAGCGCACCACTTCGATATTGCGGTCGCCGGCCTTGCGCAGGGCGATGTCGCTGGGCGCGAAATCAGCGCGCTCGGCCAGTCGGGTATCGACGGTGACGACGATCGGCAGGGTCGGCAGGAAGCGTTCGGCGTCGAGCCGGCGATCGGCTACGCATTCGAGCACATAGATCGCCTGCAGCAAGGCGGTGCGCGGCGGCAGCACGTCGTCGACCATGAAGGCGGCGTTGCCATGTTCGCCGGACAGCGCCAGATCCATCGCGCCGGCGACCAGCGGATGATCCAGCCGCAGCAACGGCAGCTCTTCGCGCGCCAGCGCCACTTCACGCGCGAATGTCACCGACTGCGGGCCTTCGGCAAAGCCGGGCAGGGCATCGGTGGACAGGTATTGCGGATCGAGCAGCAACACTTGGCTGCCGAGCTCCTCGGCGTGGATGCCGAAGGCCTCCAGCAGGCGCTGCACGAATGCATCGCGGCCCGGATCGAAATCCTCGCGAGCAAACGCCTGCTGCAGTTCGTCGGCGTGCAGGTCACGGCTGGCCGCCAGTTCAAGCAGGTGGTCGCGTCCGCCACGAATCAGTTCGGCCATCTGCTCGTGGCTGGCGTGGGTGTCGGTGAGCAGTGCGTCCAGCTCCTGGTCGCGATTGTCCGTGCCGCGCGCATGTTCGTCGGCGAGCCGGGTCAACGGTTCGCCGTAACGGCGCAGCAGCTCGCGGCCGTCGGCTGGACTCACGCGGAACGCATTGACGCCTTCGTCGTACCAGCGTGCCAGCACGTGCTGCGCGCTGTCGGCGACAGTGAGGATGTGGATGCTGATGTCGTGCTTTTGGCCGATCCGGTCGAGCCGGCCGATGCGCTGTTCGAGCAGATCCGGATCCAGCGGCAGATCCCACAGGATCAACCGGTGCGCAAACTGGAAATTGCGTCCCTCCGAACCGATCTCGGAGCACAGCAGCAGGCGCGCGCCGTCGGGTTGGGCGAAATAAGCCGCATTGCGGTCGCGCTGCACGATGCCGAGGCCTTCGTGGAAGCGCGCCACGCCGACGCCGCTGCGTGTGCGCAGCACGTCTTCCAGTGCCAGCACCTTGGCCTGGCTGCGACAGATCAGCAGGAATTTGTCCTGCGGGTGCTGATCGAGCAGGGCGATCAGAGTGTCGATACGCGGGTCGGCACTGTAGTCGACCTCGATCAACGCCGGCGGTTGCTGGATATCGGCGTGGAATTCGGCCAGCAGCGACTGGCGGGTGTTTTCCTCCAGCGTGTCGGCATCGAGCAGGTGCCATTCGGGCAGACGTTTGGGGAAGCCGCCGACGCCGGCGCGGTTGTTGCGGAACATCGCGCGGCCGGTGCCGTGGCGGTCGATCAGCGCGGCGAGTAGTTCGCGCGCATTCGCCGGTTTGGTCGATTCGGCCAGTTGCGCGGTGAGTGTTTCGTCGCCGTGGAAGGCCTCGGCCAGGGTGGCGCGCTGGGCGTCGTCGAGCGCAGCACCGTCGAGCAGCCTGTCGGCAATCTTCGACAACGCCTGATAGGTATCGGCCTCGGCCAGATAGCCGTCCAGATCGTGGTAACGCTGCGGATCGAGCAGGCGCAGACGGGCGAAGTGGCCGCTGCGGCCGAGCTGCTCTGGCGTGGCGGTGAGCAGGATCACGCCGGGGATCGCGGCGGCCAGTCGTTCCACCATCGTGTAGCGCGGGCTGGCGGCCTCCGGCGACCACGCCAGATGATGCGCCTCGTCGACCACCAGCAGATCCCACGGCGCATCGAGCAATTGCTGCGCGTGCTTCGGCGAGCTTTCGAGAAAGCCGAAATCGGCGATCACCAGCTGCTCGTCCTCGAACGGATTGCTGTCGTCGCCGGCTTGCTCCAGCGCCTCGCAACGCTCCTCGTCGTAGATCGCGAAGCTGAGATTGAAGCGGCGCAGCAACTCGACGAACCACTGGTACACCAGCGTGTCGGGCAGCAGCAGTAGCACACGCGAGGCGCGGCCGGTGGCGAGCTGGCGCGCGATGATCATGCCGGCTTCGATGGTCTTGCCGAGGCCGACCTCATCCGCCAGCAGCACCCGTGGTGGCCGGCGCGCGGAGGCGATCCCGGCCACGCGCAACTGGTGCGGCACCAGCCCGATCCGCGCGGCACCGAGGCCCCACATCGGCGAACGGCGTGCTTCGGCACGCCGCTTGAGACCTTCAAGGCGCAGTTCGAACTGCGCGACCGCATCGGTGCGGCCACCGATCAATCGGTCGTCGGCCTGACTCACGCTTTGTTCGTCGTCGAGCTGGCCTTCCTCCAGCTCGCGGCCTTCGCCGCGGTAGATCAGCAGCTCGTCGCGGATCTCGACGCGCTCCACCAGGAACGCGATGCCCTTGCCGGCCACGCGCTGGCCGGCGCGGAACTCGGCACGCAGCAGCGGTGCCGAATCCATTGCGTACGGGCGCAGTACCCCGGCCTTGGCGAACAGCACCTGCACGCCGCGTCCTTCGACGCGCAATATGGTGCCGAGGCCGAGCTCGGGTTCGGCAGAGGAGATCCAGCGTTGACCAGGTACGAACATTATTCAGCCGCGTTGTATCAAGGGTCGACGATTATCCGCCTCGCAGCGCGTGGTGGGAACAGCCGGCAGCCGGATCGGTCGTGGCGGACGCGATCGCCGCCCCCCGTACGCGCTCAGGTTTCGGCCCACTGGCGCAGCAGGTTGTGGTAGACGCCGGTCAGCTGCAGCAGCGCAGCAGCATCGGCGCCGGATTGGGTCAGGGTCTGGATCGAGGTGTCCAGCTCGAACAGCAGGCGGCGCCGGCTGTCGTCGCGGATCAGGCTTTGCACCCAGAAGAACGCGGCCAGCCTCGCGCCTCGCGTCACCGGCTGCACCCGATGCAGGCTGCTGGAAGGGTAGACGATCAGGTCGCCAGCTGGCAGCTTCACTTCGTGCTCACCGTAGGTGTCGCTGACGATCAGCTCGCCGCCGTCGTAGTCGTCCGGCTCGCTGAGGAACAGCGTGCACGAGATGTCGCTGCGCAGTTGGCCGGCGTCGACAGGAAGTGCCATCACCGCACCGTCGACATGGAAACCGTATTGGCCGCCGCCCTCGTAACGGTTGAATCGCGGCAGCAGGGTGCGCAGCGGCAGCGTCGCCGCGTGATAGAGCGGATGTTTCGCCAGTGCCGACAGCACGATCTGGCCCAGCTGCTGGCGCAGCGGCGATGCGTCCGGCAACTGCTGATTGCGTTTCACCCTCGCGCCCTGTGCACCGACGGTTTCGCGGCCGTCGGTCCAGTCGGCGCCATCGAGCGCGGCACGCATCGGGATGATCTGTTCGCGGCTGAGGACGTCGGGGATATGCAGCAGCATGGCGGGTTCCTGAGTGGCCCTTCTCCCGCGCAGGAGAAGGGCTGCAGCGCAAACGTCAGAAGCGGAAATTGGCGGTGAGCATCGCCGAGCGTGGTGCACCGGGGGTGTAACGGTAACCGCTCTTGTTGATCGCCGCGACGTAGCCCTTGTCGAACAGGTTGTACAGGTTCAACTGCAGGTCGAGGTGTTTATTGAGCGGGTAGCTGGCCATCGCATCGAACACCCAGTACGCCTCGGTGTAGGCCGGCGTGCCGATCGCACCATCGGTGCCGCGCTTCATCTCGCCGGAATAGCGGCCGCCACCGCCGATGGTGAGGTTCAACGGCAGGTGATACGTGGTCCAGGCCGTGAACGCGCTCTTCGGCGTATAGGCCAGGTCGTTCGATCCGTCATTGGCAACGTGGCTGCCGTTGATCACCTTGGCATCCATCGTGGTGTAGCCGGCGCTGACCGCCCAGTTGTCGGTGAGCTTGCCGACTGCGCTCAGCTCGATGCCTTGCACGCGCTTCTTGCCGACCTGGTAGTACTGCAGGTCGACTGAATCCTGCACCAGTTCGTTGCTGACAGTGGTGCGATACAGCGCGCCGGTCAGCAGCAACTTTTCACCGAGCAGGTCCCACTTGGTGCCGAACTCGACGGTGCGCGCCTTCTGCGGATCGAAGTTCGGGTTGTCGGCGCTGTTGGCCGATGCGCTCAGCGTGAGGGTGTTGCCGCCCGGCGGTTCCTGCGACACCGCGAAGTTCGCATAGATGCTGCCGTTGGCGGCCGGCTTGTACAACACGCCGAGTTTGTAGTTGGGCAGGTTGCCGGATTTGCGGCTGTCCACGCCGGTCACCACGCTACCTGCCGGCAATGTGCCGCAGGCCGGGCCGTTGCGGGCGCCGCAAACCACCAGGCTGTTGAAGTTGGTGTTGTAGTGATCCAGACGCACGCCGGCATTGACCTGCCATTGCTCGTTGAACTTCAGCGTATCGAACAGATAGGCCGCCATGGTGTTCGTCTTGCCTTGGCTGCCGGTACCGTTTCGGCCATAGATCAGGCCGGTGACATCGGCGTTCGGGTCGTACAGGTTGGCGGCCGGCCAGGCGCTGCCGTTGCGCGCGGCCAGGCCGACCGTGTCCGCCTTCTCCTGGCTCAGCTCGATACCGGCGCTGAGGCTATGCGTGATGCTGCCGGATTCGACCGTTGCCGTGACATTGGTCTGGTTGGTCAGGATGCGGTTGACCTGCTGCTTGAAGGTCGGGTTGCTGCGCGCAATCGTCCAGCTCGACGGATCGGCCGGATTCGGCGTCTGCAGGTTGGCGGCGTTCCCCATGAACGAGGTCAGCAGGTAGTTCTGTCGCGTGCGGCCCCAGCGCGTGGTGTTGTGCAAGGCCATGTCGGGCGAGAAGTCGTGCTCGATGATCGCGGTGAACATGTCCGCCTGCACATCGTCGTGATCGCTGTCGGTGCCGTAGAAGTTGTCCGAATCGACCTTGGCAGCGTGGGTGATGAATGGGCGGGTTGGATCGGGGCTGCTGTAACCGGGCAGGCCGATGGTAGGCACGCCGCCATCGGGCAGGTTGTTCTGCTTCACATGCAGGAAGTCGAGGTAGACGCGCGTCGGCGTCTTCAGGCCGAACGCCAGGGAAGGCGCGATGCCCCAGCGATTGTTCTCGATCTTGTCGCGGCCCGGCACGCCGCTGTCCTGGCCCATCACGTTGAGGCGGAAGGCGGCGTGCTCGCCGAGTGTCTGGTTCCAGTCGGCGGTGGCACGCTGGTGCTGGGCGCTGCCCCAGGCGACCGCGCCGGAGAGGTCATTGCCCAGCTGCGGCTGCTTGCCGACCAGGTTCACCGAGCCGGTGGGCGCGGTGCGGCCGTTGTCGGTGCCGGCCGGACCCTTGCTGACTTCGACCTGCTCGATATTGAAGATGTCGCGCGAGATCGAACCGAGGTCGCGCACGCCATCGACGAAGATGCTGCCTGAGGTATCGAAGCCGCGCATATAGATGCCGTCGCCGGTGGTAGTGGCGCCGTTCTCGCCGACATAGAAGGTGCCCACACCCGGGCTGTTGCGCAGCGCCTCGGTCAGCGTGGTGGCACCCTGCTGCTGCAGCAGTTCCCGGGTGATCACGCTGATGGTCTGCGTGGTATCGAGCAGTGGCTGGGTAAATTTCGGCGACGACAGGTGATCGACACGATAGTCGTTGCTGGTGGCTTCCACTTTCACACCCGGCAGGTTCTTCGCGTTGGCGACCTGGGGATCGGACGAAGAGGTCGCTGCCGGCATGTCCGTGGCGATGGCGGGAAGCGCCAGCACCAGACCGGTGAACAGGGTGGCGGTCGTCAATATGGTCGACGGCGACGTGCGCTGGCCAACGAAATATTTGCGCGACTTGATGAATGCCATGGAGATTCCAGTGATGAATGCGGTTTTGCTTGTCGCCAGGGCCGACGGGTCTGGCAGGTGCAGCTGTTTTGCGACGGCTGAAAGCAGGTTGCGTGGCCGGTTCGATGCGCGCACTCATCCAGCCGCGGGCGTCGTGCCGACCGGCGAAGGTCAAAGCTCGGTAGTTGGTGAACTCATCGGCGTGTATCCGCTGCGCGGATCAGCCGGTGCAGATGCATACGATATTTTTAATGAGAATGATTTGCAATACCGAAATGCTGCCTGCGCGGATCGCAAACGCAAAAAACCGTGAATTCAGTGACCCAGCAGCATAAAAAAAGCCCCGCATTCGCATGCGGGGCTTGGCTGGGTGTGCCGCGATGATCCGCGGCACACAGGGGACGACGACTTACCAGATCTTCACTTGCTTGTCGGCCAAACGCACCATTGCGTCGCCGGGTTTGCACTGGAACGCGGTGGCGAAGGCTTCCATGTTCGACGGCGCAGCCATCGCGCGGATCGATATCGGCGCATGCGGGTCGGTGTTGAGCCGCAGCTCCATCTGCTTCTCGCGCGTGCTTCCACGCCACACGCGCGCCCAGTTGAGGAAGAAGCGCTGGTCTTCGGTATAGCCGTCGATCTGCTTGCCGGTTGTGGCCGGATCCTTCTTCAGCGCGGTCTGCAGAGCGTCATAGGCCACGTTGAGGCCGCCCAGGTCGGCGATGTTCTCGCCCAGGGTCAGCTTGCCGTTGACGTGTAGGTCGGGCTTGTCCTTGATCGGCGCGTATTCGTTGAACTGATCGACCAGCTTCTGGGTGCGGGCCTGGAACTTGGTTTTGTCGTCCTTGCTCCACCAGTCGACGTTGTTGCCGGCACCGTCGAACTGGCTGCCTTCGTCGTCGAAGCCGTGGCTGGCCTCGTGGCCGATCACCGCGCCGATGCCGCCGTAGTTGATCGCGTCGTCAGCCTTGGCATCGAAGAACGGCGGCTGCAGGATCGCGGCCGGGAAGTTGATCGTGTTGTCGGTCGGGTTGTAGTAAGCGTTGACCGTCTGCGGGGTCATGCCCCATTCCTTGCGGTCGGTCGGCTTGCCGATCTTGGCGATGTCGTAGTCGTAGTTGAACTTGCCGGCCGCTTCGATGTTGGCGTAGTAGTTGTCCGGCTTGATCTCCAGGCCCGACCAGTCACGCCACTTGTCGGGATAGCCGATCTTGGGCAGGAAGGTGTTCCACTTGGCGACGGCCTTGGCCTTGGTCTCGGCGCTCATCCAGTCGAGGTTCTCGATACGCGCCTTCAGCGCGTTGCGCACGTTGTCGACCAGTTCCACGGCGTGCTGCTTCGCTTCCGGGGTGAACATCTTGGCCACGTACAGCTGGCCAAGCGCCTGGCCCATCGAGCTGTCGACGGAGCCCAGCACACGCTTCCATAGCGGCTTCTGCTGCGGCTGGCCGGCCAGGGTGGTGCCGTAGAACGCGAACTTGTTGTCCTGGAAATTCTTGCTGAGGTACGGCGAAGCATCGTCGATGGCGTGGAAGCGCAGATACGCCTGCCACTGGCCGACCGGCGTGCTCGCCATCATCTTGTCGAACTCAGCGAAGAACTTCGGCTGCGACAGCGAGAAGCCCTTGTCGATCGTCACGCCTTGGGCGCTGAAGAATTTTTCCCAGCTGAAATGCGGGGTGACCTTGTCGGCGTCCTTGACGCTGACGAAGTGGTACTGGTTCTCCGGCTTGCGCGCATCTACCGGTGCCAGTGAGGCGGCGGCGAGCTGGGTCTCGAACTTCAGCACATCGTCGGCCTGCGTCTTCGCATCGGCCTCGGATACGCCAGTGAGCTGCAGCGACTTCGCGATATAGGCCACATAGGCGTCACGCTTGTCCTTGTACTTCGCGTCGGTGTAATAGTCTTTGGTTGGCAGGCCCAGGCCACCTTCGTTGGCGTAGGCGATCTGCATGTCGGCGTGCTGGAAGTCGGCGCCGGCACCGAACCCGAACACCTGGCCATCGCCCTCGACATAACGCTTGGTGATGAAGTCGGCGATATCGGCATTGGTCTTCAGACCGGCGATCGCGTCGAGCTTGGGCTTGAGCGGATCAAAGCCGTTCTTCTCGATGGTCGCCTCGTCCATGCCGGAGCGATACAGCCAGCCGATCTTCTGCTCGATCGAGCCGGCCTTGGCGCTGTCGGCGTTCTTGCTGGCATCGTCGACGATGTCGTGCTGAGTCTTCAGGCTGCTCTCGTTGAGCATGTTGAAGGCGCCCCAGCTGGTCTGGTCATTCGGAATCGGGTTGGCGGCAACCCACTTGGCGTTGACGAAGCCGTTGAAGTCCTGGCAGGCGTTGATCTTCGGGTCAAGCTCGCTGACGTCGAAGATGCTCTTGCCGGCATCCGCGGCCGCAGTCGCGGTGGTGCTGGCGGCGGTCGGAGCGGCGCTGGCACTGCTGGCTGGCGCGTTGGCGGCCGGCTCCTGCTTGCCGCAGGCGGTGAGCGACAGGCCCAGGCTTACGGCCAGTGCCAACGCCAGGGGCTTCAGATACTGCTTGGTCATGGATATCCCTTTATGAGTGGTGGTGCCCGTCGGGCGGTTACGGTGGTGGACGGGCCGCGCTTCCCCCGAATCGCGGCCATACATGTTCACGCTAGGTCAAACGTCATGGGTCAGACAGTGTCAAAGGTCAGGGGGTGTTGCTG
>DASZCB010000595.1:0-3503 GCA_035943575.1 Rhodanobacter sp.
AGCGCCAGCTCCAGTCAGAGACAACTGGTGCGGACGCGCTTGGAGAGTGACCGGCCAAACGGGTTTTCGTTCAATTTTTTCGCATCTCCTTAACTTGCCCTTGTACCAACCAGGCCGGATCAATCTGCCTGACGACGCAGAAACGCCGGAATGTCGAGGTAGTCGAAGCCCGGCTCGGCATTCTTCGCCGGTGCGGCAGGTTCCGCGCGGCTGTGGCTGCTGATCGTCATCTCCGGCTGCGCATAATCGACCACTTCGTTGCCGGTACCGGTACGCAGCACCACCGGACGCGGACGCATCTGCACCTGCTGCGTCTCGACCATGCGGATCGGCGGCTGCTGACGCGAGGCGACGGCACGGTTGAGGCCGGTGGCCACCACGGTGACGCGCACATCGTCCTTCATTTCCGGATCGAGCGAGGTACCGATCACCACGGTGGCGTCTTCGCTGGCGAAGTCATGGATGATACGACCGATCTCGTCGAATTCGCGCATGGTCAGGTTCGGACCGGCGGTGACGTTGACCAGGATGCCGCAGGCACCGTTGAGGTTCACGTCTTCCAGCAGCGGGTTCTTGATCGCCGCCTCGGCCGCCGCCTGCGCACGGTCGTCGCCGCGGGCAGTGCCCGAGCCCATCATCGCCAGGCCCATTTCGGACATCACGGTGCGTACGTCGGCAAAGTCGACGTTGATCAGGCCGGGGGCGGTGATCAGATCGGCAATGCCCTGGACGGCGCCCTGCAGCACGTCGTTGGCGGCCTTGAACGCATTCAGCAAGGTGACATCGCGGCCGAGCACGCTGAGCAGCTTCTCGTTAGGGACGGTGATCAGCGAGTCGACGTGCTGCGACAGATCCTCAATGCCCTTCAACGCGACCTGCATGCGCCGACGACCTTCGAACGGGAACGGCTTGGTCACCACCGCGACGGTGAGGATGCCCTTCTCCTTGGCCAGCTGCGCCACCACCGGTGCAGCGCCGGTACCGGTGCCGCCGCCCATGCCGGCGGTGATGAACACCATGTCGGCGCCTTCCAGCATGGCTTCGATGCGCTCACGATCTTCCAGTGCCGCCTGCCGGCCGACTTCCGGATTGGCGCCGGCGCCGAGACCCTTGGTCACGTTGCCACCGAGTTGCAGGTGGGTACGCGAGCCGCAGCTGGTCATCGCCTGCGCATCGGTATTGGCGACGACGAATTCCACGCCTTCGATATTGGCATTGAGCATGTGCGCCACGGCATTGCCGCCGCCACCACCCACGCCGATCACCTTGATGACTGCATTGGGTGCGAGTTTTTCAATTAATTCAAACATTTCCCGTCCTCCGTAGAGTTGTTGTCGTTGTAACCAGGGATCGCGACTCCTGTCGGTCCATGGTGGTGGGCGGATATCCCTCCGCCCTGGGCCACGCTTCCTGCTCGGCCCGAAAATCAATGTCGATCTCAGAAATTCTTGGTGATCCAGCCGCGCAACTTGCCAACCAGGCCGCCGACGCTACCGCCCACCGGCCCGCCGATCCGCGCACTGCCGGCCCGCGCGCCATGCAGCAGCAAGCCCACACCGGTGGCGTGCAGCGGACTGGAAACGACTTCGCCCAGACCATCGATCTGCTGCGGCACACCGATACGCACCATCTTGTGGAAAATCTCCTCGGCCAGCTCCAGTGCGCCTTCCATCTTCGAAGCGCCGCCGGTCAACACCACCCCGGCCGCGACCAGGCTCTCGTAACCGGAGCGACGCAACTGGTCCTGTACCATCTCGAAAATTTCCTCGTAACGCGCCTGTACGCTCTGCGCCAGCGATTGCCGCGCGAGTCGGCGCGGCGGACGATCACCCACGCTGGGTACCTGGATGGTTTCCTCGGCGTGCGCCAGCCCGGTCTGCGCGCAGGCGTACTTGATCTTGATTTCCTCCGCATGCGCAGTCGGCGTGTGAACGCCATAGGCGATGTCGCTGGTGACCTGATCGCCGCCGACTGGCAGCGACGCGGTGTAGCGGATCGAACCCTGGGTGTAGATCGCGATGTCGGTGGTGCCGGCGCCAATATCGACCAGGCATACGCCGAGCTCTCGCTCGTCGTCGGTCAGCACAGCCTTGGCACTGGCCAGCGCCGACGGCACCAGCTCGTCCACGGTCAGGCCACAGCGCTGGATGCACTTGCTGATGTTCTGCACCGCGGCGGCCGCGCCGGTGACCAGATGCACGTTCGCCTCCAGCCGCACGCCGCTCATGCCGACCGGCGAGCGGATGCCATCCTGACCGTCGATGCGGTACTCCTGCGACTCCTTGTAGAGCACCTTGCGATCAGCCGGAATCGCCACCGCACTGGCGGCCTCCAGCACCTGTTCCAGATCGCCGGCGGTGACCTCGCGGTCGCGGATCGCCGCGTTGCCGTGAGAGTTGCGGGTTTCCAGGTGACTGCCGGAGATCGACGCATAGACCGAGCGGATGTCGCAACCGGCCATCAGCTCGGCTTCTTCCACCGCGCGCTGGATTGAATGCACGGTCGATTCGATGTCCACCACCGAACCGCGTTTCATACCACGCGAGACATGGGTGCCGATGCCGATGATTGTGATCGGTTCGCCGGGTTCGTATTCGCCGACGATCGCCACCACTTTCGAAGTGCCGATATCCAGCCCGACCACCAGTTGCTTGTCGTTGCGCGGTTTCATAGAGAGATAGTCATGAGCGGGGCGAACCTCCAGCGTTGGCGGCGGCCGCTTGCGGCCAGCGCACGGCAAATCCATTGGTGTAGCGAAGATCGGCGTAGGCGAAACCGTCGGCATGGTCGGCGATCAGCTGCGGATAGACATCGAGGAAACGATGCAGCCGGCGTCCGGCCTGGTCGCGATCGCCGATCACGATCTGCGCACCGTTGGCGGTACTGACGCTCCAGCTGCCGCGCTCGGTCAGCGCCACACCGTTGATCTGCAGATGAGTACCGGCGAACGCCTTCTGCGTCTCGGCATAAAAGCTCACCACTTCGGCCAACCGCGCATCCGGGCCGCGCAGATCCGGCAACGCGCTGATGCCGTTCGCGCCCGGCGCATCGAACACCAGCCCCTGCCGGCTGATCAGCTGCTTGTCGTTCCAGCGCGCGAACGGCTGCCGTTCGTAAATGCGCAGCTGCAAGGTATCCGGCCAGCGCTTGCGTGCCTCGGCCGATTCCACCCACGGCAACGCGGCGACAGCCTTCTGCACGGCATCCAGATCCAGCGCGAAAAAACCCTTGCCCAACCGCGGCCGCACGGCAGCACGAATCTCGTCCGCACTGACATGTTTGAACTCGGCCTGCACCATCAACTGAGTCACCGGCCAGCGGCTGGCCGCGAACCAGCCGCGCAGCACGCCGACGATCGGCAGCGCGACCAGCGCGATGGCCAGACACCAGGCAACGAGGCGGATGGTTCCCTTCACGCATCCTCCCGGAAACTGGTTTCGAGCACGCGCCAGCACAGCTCCTGGTAATCGATGCCGGCGACCGCGGCGGCCTTCGGCACCAGC
>DASZCB010000596.1:0-10518 GCA_035943575.1 Rhodanobacter sp.
GCGCCACGCGCTTGTCTGCCGAGGTCAAGACGCTGTCCTCGGATGCGTTCGAGGGCCGTGGCCCGGCTACGCCGGCCGAGACGAAAACCATCGACTACATGGTGACGCAGATGAAAGCCGCCGGGTTGCAGCCCGGCGGCGACCTGAAGGATGGCAAGCGCGCATGGACCCAGGCGGTGCCGCTGCGGCGCAGCCAGATCATCGGCACACCAGTGCTGACACTCCATCTCGACGGCAAGAACGAGACGTTGACCCAAGGCGAGCAGATCGCAGTGCGCGCACCGATGGACGGCTCGACTGCGGTGACGATCGCCCATGCGCCGCTGGTGTTTGTCGGCTACGGCGTGAAGGCGCCCGAGCGCCAGTGGGACGACTTCAAGGGCATCGATCTGCACGGCAAGATCGCGGTGGTGCTGGTCAACGATCCGGATTTCGAAACCGGCAAGGGCGACTTCGGCGGCAAAGCGATGACCTACTACGGCCGCTGGACCTACAAATACGAGGAAGCCGCACGACGGGGCGCGCTGGGCATGCTGGTGGTGCACGAAACCGCGCCGGCCTCGTACGGCTGGGCCACGGTGAAGAACTCCAACACCAACACCATGTTCGACATCGTGCGCGACAAGCCTTCGGCGGTGCATCCGGAACTGGAAGGCTGGATCCAGCGCGATCTGGCGGTGCAGCTGTTCAAGCACGCCGGCCTGGATTTCGACGCCCTGAAGAAGCAGGCGCAGACGCGCGCATTCAAGCCGATGACGTTGAAGGGCGAGAGCTTCTCGGCCAACTTCAAGGTCGATACGAACGTGATCACCTCGCATAACATCGTCGGCCGCATCGAAGGCAGCAAGCGCCCGGATGAGACGGTGATCTACAGCGCACACTGGGATCACCTGGGCATCGGCGAGCCTGATGCGAAAGGCGACCGCATCTACAATGGCGCGGTCGACAACGCCACCGGCACCGCAGCACTGATCGAAATGGGCCGCGCCTTCGTGCAGGGGCCACGTCCCGAACGCTCGGTGGTGTTCCTCAACGTCACTGCTGAGGAGAAAGGCCTGCTCGGCTCCGAGTACTACGCGTCGAAACCGCTGTATCCGCTGGCGAAAACCGCAGGCGTGATCAACATGGACGCGCTCGACCCACATGGCCCTGCACGCAACTTCAGCATCTCCGGCAGCGCCAAACTCGGTTTGCTGGATGATCTGATCGCCGATGCGAAGACCTACGGCATGGCCTATACGCCGGATCCGAAACCGGAGGCCGGCGGATTATTCCGTTACGATCATTTCTCGTTCGCCAAACGCGGCGTGCCAGCGATCTCGTTCGACTCGGGCGATGACTGGATCGACGGCGGCCTCGCCGCCGGCAAGGCCGCGGACGACGACTACACCGCCAAACGCTATCACCAGCCCGCCGACGAATGGCAGGCCAGCTGGACGTTCACCGGCATGGCGCGCGACATGCAACTGCTCTACACCGTCGGCAACGGGCTGGCGAATTCCGATACGTGGCCGAACTGGAGCGGGGATTCGGAATTCCGCGGCATTCGCGACAAGACAGCGGGTGAGCGGAAGTAAGACCCTTCACTTCAATCTTCTCCCCGGCGATGCCCGGGGAAAAGAAGTCTATCGACCGTAGGCCCACAACAGGAATGGCGGCAGCATCCGCTTCCATGATGCCTGGTTGTGCACGCCACCTTGCAGCAGGAACAACGAAACATCCGCACGACGCGACGAGTGCTTCGCATAGTCCATGTCGATCGAATAACCGAGTTGCTGCAGGCCGCGTACGTGGAAGCCGTCGGCACCGCGATAGCCTTCGAGCAGATCCTGCGCGTCGTCGACGGTATCGTTGATCCCGTCGCCATCACGGTCCTTAGTTTCCTCCGCGGTGCCCACCGCGACCCACATCTTCAGGCCGGCGCGCTTGCCGCCGCGATCGACCATCGCCTGCGCCAGCCGCGTGTGCTGGATCGTGGTGGCACTGGTGCGATCGGCGGCCAGCCAGAACGAGGGCGAGAATGCGCCGACCCGGCCGAATACCTCCGGATATTGCCAGCCGAGATTGAACGCGTTCAGCGCGCCGAGCGACCAGCCCAGCATCGCGCGGTCGCGCGCGGACTTGCGTGTGCGGTAGTGGGCGTCGATATACGGCACCAGGACGGTGGCTACCCAGGCCGAGTAATCCTGCGCGCGCGTGCCGATCGGGCCGATCGGCGAGCCGCCGACGAGACTGCGCGAGGTGGTTCGGTCGGACAGGCCATAACCGCTGGCACGATCGGCCAGCATGTCGATCGCCACCACGATGACCGGCTCTATCGCATGCTCGCGATAGAGCTGCGCCAGCGTCGCTTGCAGACCCACTGCGGCCATGTCCTGGCCGTCGTTTGCGTACAGCACGGGATAATGAAGAACGGTGTGGTTGTAGCCCGGCGGCAGATAGAGCGTGACCTTGATCTTCTCCGGGGCGAACGCCGGTGTGTCGAGTTGCAGGTGGATCGCTTCGTCCTGAGAAGACTGCGCGCGAAGATCTACCCACTCACCTCCGGCATGGTCGGGACTGAGGGAGTCAGGATGCAGCGATGTTGCAGCGTTCGTGGCCACGACCCGTCCAACTTGCAGGGTCAGCAGCAGCGCAATCACCGAGATCAGCATGAACCGCCATCGCGTCATGCCCGAAATTCCGAATGCACGCGTGGCAGTGACACGAGCCTCATTCCACGCTGGCAAACCACGCACCATAGCCAGGCAATCGCAACTGGTGGCCGTCGAGGTGGCCTTGCAACAGACCATGCCCCTCCAGTCGCTGCGGCTTGCCGAGTGTCGCAGGCAGGCTGATGTCGATCGCGGCATCGGCCAGGTTGAACATCACAAGCAACGTTTGGCCATCCAGACGACGGGTGAACGCCAGCACCGGCTCAACGGTGTCGACGAACTGGATGTCGCCACAGCGCAACGCCGGCTGCGACTGACGCCAGTGCATGAAAGTACGGAAACCGTTCAATACCGAATGCGGATCGGCCTCCTGCCGGGTCACCGCCAGCGCGCGATGCTCCTGCGGCACCGGCAGCCATGGCATGCCGCGGCTGAAGCCGGCATGTGTGTCGCCATCGTTCCACGGCATCGGCGTACGGCAACCGTCACGGCCCTTGAACTGCGGCCAGAACGCGATGCCGTAGGGATCCTGCAGTGATTCATACGGCAACTCGGCCTCGGTCAGGCCGAGCTCCTCGCCCTGATATACGCATACCGAACCGCGCAGCGAACAGACCATCGCGGTAAGCAGGTTGGCCAGCTGCGGCGAGGGCTGGCCCCTGCCCCAGCGCGTCAGAACGCGCTCGACGTCGTGGTTGGAAATCGCCCAGCATGGCCAGCCTTCGGTCATCTGCGTTTCCAGCGCCTGCACCGTGCCGCGGATGTACGCAGCGCTGAAGTCATCGGTCAGCAGCTCGAAGCTGTAGCCCATGTGCAGGCGGCCGTGGCGGGTGTACTCGGCCATCGTCGCCAGTGAATCCTCGGAGGAGATTTCGCCCAGCGTGGCCACGTCCGGATAGCGGTTCATCAACGTGCGCAGCTCGCCGAGGAATGCCAGGTTCTCCGGTCGCGTGTTGTTGTAGTAGTGGTACTGAAACGCGTACGGGTTGTCCGGACTGAAGCCGCGACCGACGCGCTTCTCCTTCGGCTTGGGCGGATTGTCGCGCAGCTCGCGATCGTGAAAGCAGAAGTTGATCGCGTCCAGGCGGAAACCGTCCACGCCCTTGTCCAGCCAGAAGCGCACGCTGTCGAGGATTGCCGCGCGCACTTCGGGATGATGGAAATTCAGGTCCGGCTGCGAGGTCAGGAAGTTGTGCAAGTAGTACTGACCGCGACGCGGTTCCCACTGCCAGGCCGAGCCGCCGAACAGCGACAGCCAGTTGTTCGGTGCGCCGCCGTCGTCCTTCGCATCTGCCCACACGTACCAATCGGCCTTCGGGTTGTCGCGGCTCTCGCGGCTTTCCTTGAACCAGGCATGCTCGATCGAAGTGTGGCTGAGCACCTGATCGATCATCACCTTGAGGCCGAGATCGTGCGCCTTGGCCAGCAGGCGATCGAAATCCGCCAGCGTGCCGAACAGCGGATCGACGTCGCGGTAGTCGGCGATGTCATAGCCGAAGTCGGCCATCGGCGACTTGAAGAACGGCGCGATCCAGATCGCGTCGACGCCGAGGCTGGCCACGTAATCGAGCCGCTCGATAATCCCCTGTAGATCGCCTACGCCATTGCCGTCGGTGTCCAGAAAGCTGCGCGGGTAGATCTGGTAGGTGACGGCTCCGCGCCACCAGGGTGTATTACTCATTCGTATGTCCCGTAGATTCCTGTCCGAGTTCGGAACGACATGCCTTGCGGCGGCGCTTTTGCAGCTTGCCCGGGAGCTTAATGGTTGCATGCAGGTAAGGCCGTGACAGTGCATACGTATTCATGGACGGCATCTATCGCAATGCAGCATCAGGCGATCAGCATCATATGGACGTCCATATGAAATACGAAGAAATGTCATGAATGGCGGCGCACACTGGCGTTACCGCGGAATCAGGCAGAAGCGGGCGTGTTTGCGCGCCGTGGTCCGCAAACACGCCAAAGCTCGTGTTTTCGGTGCACAGCAGCACAATGAATACGTATGCAAGGAATGTCTCGGCGGCAAATGGCAGCCCTACCATGCCCCCACGACGATGGATCTTCAGTGCGTTCAGCGTGCTGCCATCGCCACGTTGGGGCCACATGATCTCGGCAACCATAATTTGTGACGCGTAACCCTGGGAGGGGATAACGGTGATATTCAAACGCAATGTGCTTGCCTTGGCGCTGGCATCGGTCGGCTTCTGCGCCACCTCCGCCGCCGTATACGCGGCCGCGCCACAGAATGACCAGCCAGCCAGTCCGCAGGACACCAGCCAGGCCGCGAAAGATGCTCAGGCCGTCAAGGACGCCAAGGCGAAGAAGAAGAAAGAAGCCACCGACCTTAGTGCGGTGACGGTGAGCGGCTTCGCACTAAGTATCCAGAATGCGACCGCGATCAAGCAATCGTCCGACGAAATTGTCGAGGCCGTCTCCGCCGAAGACATCGGCAAGCTGCCTGACGTCAGCATCGCCGAATCGATTGCCCGCCTGCCGGGCGTTTCGGCGCAGCGTGTCGCGGGTCGGGCACAGGTCATCAGCGTGCGAGGCCTCTCGCCAGACTTCGCGACCACGCTGCTCAACGGCCGCGAAATGGTCAGCACCGGCGACAACCGCAGCGTGGAGTTCGATCAATATCCGTCCGAACTGATGAGCGGCGTTACGGTGTACAAGACGCCGAACGCCAGCCTGGTCGGCCAGGGACTTTCCGGCACCTTGGACATGCACACCGTCCGCCCGCTGGACTACCACGAAGACGTGGCTGTAGTCGGTGTACGCGGCCAGCACAATTCGCTGGGTTCGGCAGCCAATGCCAGCGCCAACGGCAATCGTTTCAACGCAAGCTATATCGGTCAGTTCCTGGACCACACGCTTGGTATTGCCGTCGGCTACGCACACTCCCTGACGCCAACCCAGGAGAATCAGGTTGGCTTGTATGAACCGTGGGAGCAGGTGGGTGCCGGCTGGCGTCCTGGCGTGCCCGCCGGCACCTGGTACTCGGAGGGCATCAAGGCCCTGCGCCGCACCGGCTACACCAAGCGCGACGGCGTGATGGCCACGGTGGAATGGCGGCCCTCGGACAAGTGGACGAGCACGCTCGACCTGTTCCACACCAAGGCCACGCAGAAAGACACGGCCAACCAGTTCGAGGTCAACCTCGGCGACTACAACGGTGGCTATGGCCGTATCAACGTCACCAACCCCGTCATCAACAGCAACGGCACGTTCACTGGCGGCACGGCGAGCAATCTGTATCCGCTGGTGCGCGGTATGTACGACAGCCGTCACGACACGATCAACGCCGCCGGATGGAAAAACGAATTCAACGCTGGCCAAGTCAGCATCGTGGCCGATCTCAGCTACTCCAAGGCCAAGCGTCGCGAACTCGAGCTGGAAACCAATACCCAGCTAGAGCCGGTTCCGCAGCTAGACACGCTGAACCTGAATTACTCGGGCAGCAACTTCTCCCAGCTGTCGCCCGGACTGGATTATTCCGATCCGAGCAAGCTGTTCCTGCGCAATAGCATTTACGGCTCGGGCTACGGCAAGGTGCCGCAGATCAGCGATGAGTTGAAGAGCGCCAAGATCGGCGCCATCGTGCCGATGCCGGACTCGATCAGCCATGTAGTCTCGAATGTCGAAATCGGCGTCAACTACGCCGACCGCGAAAAGAACAAGCAGCAGCCCGAAGGGAATATCAATGTCGGCGCGCAGGGCGATACCACCATCGCGCCCGACTTGCAGTACGGCCTGGTCAATCTCGGCTTCGCCGGCGTGGGCTATATCCCGTCGTGGAACGTTCCTGGCGCCGTCGCGCGCTACATGACTTTCCAGCCGAACTCGAATGCGTCGTACCTGGTATCGAAAGCCTGGGCATTGTCCGAGAAGATCACCACCGCGTACGCCATGGGCAACATCGACACCACATGGGGTGTGCCGGTCCGGGGCAATATCGGTGTCCAGCTGCAGCACGCCGACCAGTCCTCGTCCGCCAACGTGTTCAACGGCACGCAACCTGTCGGCAGTCAAATCCAGGGATTCACGAGCGGCAAGGCCTACACCGATGTGCTGCCCAGCCTGAATCTCGCCTTCTCACTGACCGCAGACCAGATGCTTCGCGTGGCGCTGGCCAAGCAGGTGGCGCGTCCGCGCATGGACGATATGCGCGCCTCCCTGGACTTCGGCGTCGACGCCGCAACCGGCAAGCCCGGTGCCAGCGGTGGTAATTCGAAGCTCGACCCGTGGCGCGCCAACGCCTTCGATCTTTCGTGGGAGAAATACTTTGGCGACAGCGGCGGATACGTGGCTGCCGCGTTCTTCTACAAGGAACTGACGAGCTACATCTACACGCAGACCAGCGACAACTACGACTTCTCTGCTCTGGTGGCTGGTTACACACCGCCGCCGGGTTCACCACCGGCACTGAAGACCGGCACGTTCAGCGCGCCGATGAACGGCAAGGGTGGCTCGCTGAGAGGCCTCGAACTCTCCACATCGTTGCCGCTGAACATGCTCACGCCGGCGCTTGATGGCTTCGGTGTCCTGGCGAGCGCCAGCTTCAACGACAGCAGCATCAAGATCTTGGCTCCGGAGAACGCCACGAGTGTAGGCAACGGCCCCATCAGCCTGCCCGGCCTGTCCAAGCGCGTGTTCAACCTGACGGCCTACTATGAGAAGAACGGGTTCGACGCACGCATCAGCGAGCGCAAGCGTTCGGACTTCATCGGCGAGATTGGCAACTTTGACGGCGCCCGCACGCTACGCTACGTCGTCGGCGAAAACATCTTCGACGCCCAGGTCGGTTACACCTTCGGCCCCGCCAGCAGTCTCCATGGGCTGAGCGTGCAGCTGCAGGCGAGCAACCTGACGAACGCGCCCTATCGCACCTACGCTGGCACGAAGGATCGCCCGCTCGAGTACATCGAGTGGGGTCGCACCTACCTGCTTGGCGCCACCTACAAGTTCTGAGCTAACGTGCCAACTCCCTATCCCTGCCGGCGGTGACGCCGGCAGGTTTTTTTGGCCGCAATTTGTGTAGCGTGCACGGCTCGACAAGCCCCCCAAAGCGTCGACTGTCCACGTCTGCTGTTGTCGATTGGGATAGCCACGCTCCGCACGTGCAGTTAAAAACCCTGCCGTTCATTCCGCATTGCAGCACGGAAAATCGCACAACCGTGCGGATGAATACGTATGCAGAACAATGGCCTTCGCGACGCTGCGGCCTACCATGAAGAGCGCTCTCGAGAATTGATCGGCGCTGTTCCGCGCACATCATCAACCACGCGAGAACAACGCGATCACCCGCAAGTTGCCGGAGTCTCCGTTGATACGCCCTGCTACCCTCGTCTCACTCATATGCACCGCCCTTCTCGCCACCGGATGCGCGACGCAATCACCGCACTCGCCTGCCGCTGAGCATGGCACTGCCACCAAGGCGTCGCCGTCGAACGAATCTTCCATCGCCCACTCGGATGTCTGGTACGAAATCTTCGTGCGCAGTTGGTACGACACCAACGACGACGGCATCGGTGACTTGAACGGCGTCACCGCCAAGCTCGACTACCTCAAGTCACTCGGCGTCAGCGGAATCTGGCTGATGCCTATCAACCCGTCGTCGAGCTATCACGGCTACGACGTCACCGACTACGAAGCTATCAACCCGCAGTACGGCACCATGGCCGACTTCGAGCGCCTGCTCACCGAAGCACACAAGCGCGGCATCAAGGTGATCATCGACCTGGTGATCAATCACACCAGCAGCGAGCATCCGTGGTTCAAGGCGGCCGCCGACCCCACGGACCCTCACCATGCCTGGTACAGCTGGGCCGACAAGCGCACTGATCTCCAGACAATGAGCGCAACAGGCGGCCCAGCCTGGCACAAACTAGGCAAACAGCACTACGAAGGCACGTTCACTGCCGATATGCCCGACCTCGACTACGACACGCCAGCCGTACGCGTCGAAATGCTCAAGGTCGGCCAGTTCTGGCTGAAGGAAGGCGTCGATGGCTTCCGTCTCGACGCCGCGCAACATGTGTACTTCGACTTCAAGGCGCAAGAGCACGACTCGGGTGTACTGGCGAAGAATCTCGCCTGGTGGAGCGAATTCCGGCAGGGTACAAACGCGATCGACCCGCACGCGTATATCGTGGGCGAGGTCACCCGCGACACCGCCGCCGAACTGGCGCCATGGTTCAAGCCGTTGAACGCGGTGTTCGACTTTCCGCTGGCGAACAAGCTGATCGAGAGCGCGAGAAGCGAACACGTCGGCGACCTTGCCGCGATGCTTGAGCAGACCGATGCGGCGCTCTATGCCAGCACCGGCAAGCACGGCATCGACGCGCCGTTCCTCTCCAACCACGACAAGAACCGCGTGATGAGCCAGCTCGACGGCAACCCGCAGCACATGCGCATGGCCGCTGCGCTGCTGCTCACCCTGCCCGGCCAGCCGTTTATCTACTACGGCGAAGAGCTCGGCATGCGCGGGCGGAAGCCCGATCCCGATCTGCGCGAGCCGATGCGCTGGAACCGTGCAGCGGACGCAACGGGTGAAACCACATGGAAAGCCTCGACCGCGCATGGCGGCCCGTCGGTATCAGTCGACGCCGAACAGGCCGACCCGGATTCGCTGCTGCACTACTACGCGATGCTGATCCACTGGCGCAGCCAGCTCAGCGCGCTGCGCGACGGCCGCATCCACGAGTACGTCGTGGACAACCCGCACATCGCCGCTTGGCAGCTCGATGACGCCGACAGCCATGTGCTGGTCTTGCACAACCTGTCCGGCCAGCCGCGGGATGTGCCGCTTGGCGGTGAACGTTTCCATGCCGTAGTGCTGCACAGCAAGCCCGGCATCATCTTGAAACATGACCACCTGCAGATGCCGGCCTACGCCACGGCGATCCTGCAATGAAGATGGAGTTTGCTGCGATGAAAAACCCCATGCGCCTCACCCGGCTCGGTGCTGCAATGGCATGCTTGTGGCTTGGCCTTGCACTGGCATCGACCGGCTCGATCGCCGCCACGCTATCGCCATCACAGGCAACGCCCATGGCTCACCTCCGCAACCACGACATGCAGATCGACCTCGGCACGGATCAGCTAAGTGTCAGCCTCATCGCACCCGGCATCGTGCATATGCAGATCAGGCACGAGGGCGAGGCCAACCCACCGACCCTGGTGATCGACCACGACAACGCACATCCGGCATTCGCACACGTCCACACTGACGACACCGCGAGCGGCGTGAGCATCACCTCGACTCACGGTTCAATTCGTTGGGACAAGCAGCATCGCGAGCTGCAGATCGACGACGCGCAGCAGCATCGCCTGCTGCAACTCGACCTCGCCTCGCTGCAACGCGGCGAGCTGATCCTGCAACATGAACCGCATGACGCGCTGTACGGCATCAGCGGCTACAACGCGACCGAGAATGCTTCCGCCGGCATGCTGCGACAAGGCACGCAGATGGCCATTGCCGGCGAGCAAGGCCATGCCGGTGCGCCGTTCGTGTGGAGCACCGCCGGCTACGGCGTGCTGCTCGACAGCGACGGCGCCGCGTTCACCCTGAAGCCGGGCACGATCGGCGCCAGCGGCACTGCGCGCAAGCACCTCGACTACTACATCCTGATCGGCGCGCCCACGCAGATCTTCACCGCGCTGGCGCAGCTAAGCGGTCGCACGCCGCTGTTTCCAAAGTGGGCGATGGGCTTCACCAACAGCCAGTGGGGCATCGACCAGAAGGAGCTGCTGCAGATCGTCGACACCTACCGCGCCAAACACATACCGATCGACAACGTCACGCTCGACTTCGACTGGAAGGCCTGGGGCGAGGACGACTACGGCGAGTTCCGCTGGAACGCCA
>DASZCB010000597.1:0-4347 GCA_035943575.1 Rhodanobacter sp.
CCGGCGAAGAGGATGCAGCGGACGCGGCATACGCCAGTCACGTGCGCTATTCCACGCGCGACCCGCGCTTGCTGGCTGCCGCCATCGCGCTGGTCGAGAACCGCATTCCCGAGGCCGAGGCTTTGTTGCGTGAGCACCTGAAGCGGGCGCCGACCGACGTGGCGGCGATCCGCATGTTCGCCGAGGTCGCTGCCCGGCTAGGTCGCAACGAGGACGCCCTGCATCTGCTCGAACGCTGTCTGGAGCTGAGCCCCAGTTTCCAGGAAGCACGCCAGAACTACGCACTGGTCCTGCATCGCAGCAACCAGTCGGAACAGGCGCTGGTCCAGATCGAGCAACTGCTGGCGGCCGATCCGCGGCATCTGGGTTGCCGCAATCTCAAGGCGGCGGTGCTGTGCCGGATCGGCGACTACGAGCCCGCCATCCGCATCTATGCCGAGTTGCTGGAACACTACCCGCGCAATGCGAAAGTGTGGGTAAGCCATGGTCACGCGCTGAAAACCGCCGGGCACACCGAGCGCGCCATCGCTGCCTATCGGCGCGGCCTGGAGCTCGAACCATCATTCGGCGAAGTCTGGTGGAGCCTGGCCAATCTGAAGACCTTCCGCTTCAGCGCCGACGAGCTGGCCGCGATGCGCCGGCAGCTGGCGCGTGCGGATCTCGCCGAGGACGACCGCCTGCATCTGGAGTTTGCCGTCGGCAAGGCGTTGGAAGACATCGGTGAGTACGAGCCGTCCTTCCGGCATTACGCGCGAGGCAATGCGATCCGCCGCGGGCAACTGCACTACAGCGCCGACGACACCAGCACGCGGGTGCAATACATCCGTGAGCACTACACGCGTGACTTCTTTGCCGCGCGTGCAGGCGCCGGCAGTCCGGCGCGTGACCCGATCTTCGTGGTCGGGCTGCCGCGGGCCGGCTCCACCTTGATCGAGCAGATCCTGTCCAGCCACAGCCAGGTCGAAGGCACGATGGAGCTGCCCGAGGTCACCTCGATCACGCGCACGCTGCGCACGCAGGGCGATACCGGCAGCACGATGCCCTACCACGGCGCACTGGCGGCACTCGATGCTGATGCCATGCACGCGCTCGGCGAGAGCTACCTCGCGCGCACCCGGATTCAGCGCAAGACCTCGGCGCCGCTGTTCATCGACAAGATGCCGAACAACTTCATGCACATCGGCCTGATCCACTTGATGCTGCCGAACGCGAAGATCATCGATGCACGTCGGCACCCTCTGGCCTGTGGCTTCTCGGCCTTCAAGCAGCACTTCGCACGTGGGCAGGACTTCAGCAATAGTCTCGAGGATGTGGGGCGTTACTACCGCGACTACGTCGCGCTGATGGCGCATTTCGATACCGTGTTGCCCGGACGCATCCACCGCGTCGTATATGAGCGCATGGTCGAGGACACCGAGGGGGAGGTGCGCCGTCTACTTGATTATTGCGGTCTGCCGTTCGAGCAGTCGTGCCTGCGGTTCTTCCAGAATCCGCGGCCGGTGCGCACGGCCAGTTCAGAACAGGTGCGCCAGCCGATCTACCGCGAGGGGGTGGATCACTGGCGTCACTACGCAGCATGGTTGGGGCCTCTGGCATCGGCGTTGGGACCGGTGCTGGAGAGATATCCGGATGTGCCGACGTTGGAGTAATGGCTGAATCCGGTGGATTGTCGTGGACTTGCAATGGGGAGAGCTTATGCACACGAGTAGATTCAAACAGATCACGGGAGCGCAACGGGTCAGGTTGGCCAGGTTGCCGCTTGCGGCAGCGATCTGTCTGGCCATGGCCGCGCCGGCCTTCGCGCAGGACGTGGGGCAGGCCAATGCGTCGACCGCGACACCGGCAACAAAAACGAAGACCACGACGCTGAGCGTGGTGAACGTGACCGCGCAGAAACGTACCGAGAATCTGCAGAAGGTGCCGATCAGCATCAACGTGTTGGAGACGGACCAGCTCGAGGCGCTTCACGTCCAGAACTTCAACGACTACGTGAAGTATCTGCCCAGCGTCACCTTCCAGCAGGGCGGCGGTGGCATCGCCACGGGCCCCGGCTTCGCCACCATCTACATGCGTGGTGTGGCCAGCGGCGGCAACACCAACCATTCCGGATCACAGCCAAGCGTCGGCGTGTACCTCGACGACCAGCCGGTCACCACGATCCAGGGCCCGCTCGATATCCACATGTACGACATCGCCCGCATCGAAGTGCTGGCCGGGCCACAGGGCACGCTGTATGGCGCGAGCGCCGAAGCTGGTGCCCTGCGCATCATCACCAACAAGCCCGATGCCAGCGGCTTTGCGGCGAATTACTCTCTCGGCGTCGACCAGGTGGCGCACGGCGGCGTCGGCGTTACCGCCGAGGGCATGCTCAATATCCCGATCAGCAAGAGCGCAGCGGTACGTATCGTCGGCTGGCGCGAGCACGATGCCGGCTACATCGACAACAAGGCCGGCTCGCGCACGTTTCCGGCTTCCGGCATCACCGTCAGCAATGCGAGCGACTGCTCGCCGAGCGCGACGCTGGAGTGCTTCGGACACGCCAGGAAGCACTACAACGACGTCAATACCAGTGGTGCCCGTGCCGCGCTGAAAGTCGATCTGAACGACAGCTGGTCGATCAGCCCGACCCTGATGGGGCAGCAAACGATCTCGCACGGTACCTTCGCCAGCGATCCCTCTGTCGGCGATCTGGCGGTGACCCACTTCTATCCCGAGCGCGTCGACGACCGCTGGTGGCAGGGCGCGCTGACCGTGCAGGGCAAGATCGGCAACTTCGATCTGACCTATGCCTACGCACATCTCAAGCGCAATCAGGAAGAGTCCACCGACTATAACGACTACTCGTTCTGGTACGACACCCTGTTTTCCTCCGGTGCGAGTATCCACGACAACAGCGGCGCCCTGATCAATCCGTCCCAGTTCATCACCGACCGCGATCACTACACCAACAGCAGCCATGAGCTGCGCATTGCCTCACCAAGCGACGATCGCCTGCGGTTGGTCGCCGGCGCGTTCTGGCAGAAACAGAAACACGACATCCAGCAGGATTACCAGATCAACAACCTGGCTTCCTCGTTGTCGGTCCCCGGCTGGCCGAACACGATCTGGCTAACTCGGCAGATGCGCTACGACTATGACAAGTCCGTGTTCGGCGAACTGTCCTACGACATCATTCCCGACGTGCTCACCGGCACGCTCGGCGAGCGCTATTTCAGCACCAGCAACAATCTGTACGGCTTCTACGGCTTCAGCAAGGGCCAATCGCCCAATTCGAGTTATGGTGAAGCGGGCTGCGTTTCGCCCGAGCAGTTCGGTGGCGCGCCTTGCACGGACTTCAACAGGCGTATGAAGGAAACCGGCTCGCTCAGCAAGGTCAATCTGACCTGGAATATCACACCTACGAAGATGATCTATCTCACCCGCTCTGAGGGCTTTCGCCCGGGCGGCATCAACCGCGCAGGCCAGATACCGCCCTATCAGGCGGACTTCCTGACCAACCTCGAACTGGGCTGGAAAACCTCCTGGTTCGACAACCGGCTGTCGTTCAATGGTGCGGTGTTCCGTGAGAAGTGGAACGACTTCCAGTTCAACATCCTGGGCCCCAATGGCCTGACCATCATCAAGAACGCCAATTCGGCCCGCATCGACGGACTCGAGTCGCAGCTGAACTGGCAGGCTACCTACCACCTGAATCTCACTGCAGGCATCGCGTTGTACGACGCCAAGCTGACTGCGAACTATTGCGGATTCACCGATGCCAACGGCCACGCGGTCACCTATTGCCCCGCCGGTACGATCAACCAGTCCACCGGCAATGTCGTGACCGGGCCGTTGGCCCCGAAGGGCACCCGGATGCCGATTACTCCTCGCTTCAAGGGCAACCTGATCGCGCGTTACGCCTTCACACTGGGTGGCAACGATGCCTTCGTCCAGGCCGCACTCGTGCATGTGGGAGCACGCACGACTGATCTGCGGTTGGTCGAGCGCAACCTGCTCGGCAATCTTCCTGCCTACAACTCCGCCGATATTTCCGCAGGTATCCAAAAGAACAGCTGGTCGGTGAACGTCTACATCGACAACGTGTTCGACAAGCGGGCGGCGCTGTATAAGTTCACCGAGTGCGGTGTAACGAATTGCGGTGCGCACAATGTAGTTCCGCAGTATCCGAATGGGCAGGTCTACACCGGCTTCAGCCAGCCGCGCACGATTGGTATCCGCTTCAAGCAGGACTTCTAGGCGGGAGAGGCTTGTCTGTGTGGGACGAAAGGCCCCGGTGCGAACCGGGGCCTTTCGTGTTTCCGGGATAGCGACATCAGCCGGCCGAGCCGTGTTCGTCCGGTTGTCCGC
>DASZCB010000598.1:0-3128 GCA_035943575.1 Rhodanobacter sp.
CGCGCAAGGCGGTGGTCAGCGCATCGCCGTCGGCCGGCTCACTGCGGCCGCCGGGGAACGCCACCTGACCGGCATGCGACTGCAGGTGATCGGTGCGGACAGTGAGCACCAGCCGCGGCTGCACGCCCTCGCGAAATCCGACCAGCACGGCGGCCGGTTCGCGTTTGTCGTCGCCCAGCAGCTCGGTCATGTCCGCGTGATTCCAGCCCGGCGCCGTCGGCGGCGCCGACAACGGCAGCAGCGCCTTGATCAGCGCATCCATCACGGCAGCTTGCGCTCCGGCAGGATCACCTGCATCACATACAGCCGCTCGGCATCGCTCATCGCGCGCCAGCGGCCGATCTCCTCACCGGTGCGCTGACAGCCGACGCAATAGCCGCGCCCGTCCAGCCGGCAGATGCCGATGCAAGGGGTCAATGGCAGGGTTTCAGCGGGGCTCGGAGCGTTCGACATGCCCCGTTATGTTAGCACCGGTGCAAATCAGGGCTTGGCGTCAGCGGGCTTGATGTCGAGCAGTTCGATCTCGAACACCAAGGCCTCGTTCGGGCCGATCCGCGGCAATGCGCCGGTCGCGCCGTAGGCCAGCTGCGGCGGAATCACCACTTTCCAGCGATCGCCCACGTGCATGCGCGGGATCACGTCCTGCCAGCCGCGAATGACCCCGTTCACCGGAAAACTCACCGGCGCGCCGTGCGCCCAGGTACTGTCGAATTCGGTGCCGTCGATCAGCATGCCGCGGTAATTCACGGTCACCACGCTGGTCACGGCGGGACTGTCCCCACTGCCCTTGCTAAGCACCGCGTACTGGATGCCCGAGGGCAGCTGCACCACGCCGGGCCGCTGCCGGTTATGCGTTATGAAGTCCGCGCTCTTGCGCGCATTCGTTGCGGCGATGCGCTTGAACTCGGCCAGGGCATCATCGTGCATCTGCTGATCGAGACGCTGCAGCTGCTCGTGCATATCCTGCATCGACACACTCGGGCGACGCTTGGCGGAGGCGTCCTGGATCGCCCGCAGCAACACTGGAATGTCCACGTCCGGCTTGCCGTCCGCAAACTGGCTGCCAATCTGGTAGCCGATCGCGTACGACAGCTTGGCCTTGTCGGGCTTCGCTGGCGTGACCGCCGCCGGCGCGCGACTCTGCGCATGCGCCACACCGCACAGCAGCAGCATGCCGAGCAGTCCGCAACGCAGATGTGTCATGCCTTTCTCCACCGGGCCTTTCCCTAACGTGACGATCAATCCTGACGGGCCATCCTAAGCGGTTCGCCGGATTCGTGCAGCGATGGCGCTCGTGGCTTGAGAAACCGCGCTGCGACAAAGGTTCCCGCTGCTACCATCGCGGCTTTGCATCCATCGGGAGCCGTTCATGGCCTATCGCAACCTGGAAATCAGCAACCGCGGAGCGGTGCGCACGATCATCGTCAACCGCCCGGACAAGCTCAACGCGCTGAACCGCGACACGCTCAACGAGTTGACCATCGCGTTTGCGCAAGCCGCACAGGATGACGCCGTGCGCGCGGTGGTGCTGACCGGCGCGGGCGAGAAAGCGTTCGTCGCCGGCGCCGACATCGCTGAGATGAACGGCTACACGCCGGTGCAGGCGCAGAGCTTTTCGCGCACCGGTCAGCGCCTGATGACATCGATCGAGCGGCTCGGCAAGCCGGTGATCGCGCGCATCCAGGGCTTCGCGCTCGGCGGCGGCATGGAACTGGCGATGGCTTGCCACCTGCGCGTGGCCAGCGAGAAGGCGAAGTTCGGCCAGCCGGAAATCAATCTCGGCCTGATCCCCGGCTTCGGCGGCACCCAGCGTCTGCTGCGTCTGGCCGGACGCGGCGCGGCGTTGGAGTTGTGCCTGACCGGTGCCGTGATCAATGCACAGCGCGCGTATGAGCTGGGCATCGTCAACCGCGTGGTCGCGCCCGAAGCACTGGACGACGCGGTGAACGCGCTGGCCGACCAGCTCGCCGCTGCCGCGCCGCTGGCCGCCGCCGGCATCCTCGACGCCGTGCTGCAAGGCGGCGAGACCAGCATTGATCAGGGCCTGGAGTTCGAGACGCAGGGGTTCGCGCTGGCGTTCTCCACCGAGGACATGCGCGAAGGCACTGCCGCGTTTCTGGAGAAGCGCAAGGCGGAGTTCAAGGGGCGCTGATCGCTGCTTCCACCAACAAACTTCTGCAAGAATCGCGACTTCATAGGGTAAGCATTGCTCGCCGCACTGAAGCCGCCAGAGCTTAAAGCTTCGTATCTAATTTTGATCGCGGCGAGACGCCGCGATCAGGCAATCAATGCTCGCCGCGGTACTTCTTCTCGCCGGCAGTCACGCGCATGTCCAGCCGGTTTTCCGGCGGTGCCAACGGACAGGTGGCGAACGCGGTGAACGCACACGGCGGGTTGTACGCCTTGTTGAAATCCAGCACGACCTTGCCGTCTTTCGGCGGGTCGATATACAGGAAGCGCGCGGCTCCGTAGGTTTCCTTGCCGCTGGTGCGATCGGCGAACACGATGAAGTACTGTTTGTCGCCCGGCTCCTCGATCACCGGCAGGATCTCGAAATGCTTGCCGTCGCGGGTGAACTCCAGTTTGCCCGGCACCGGATACTTGTCGATGGTGCCGATCACCGAACCCATTTCCAGCGTCTCGCCCGGCGTGGCTGGCACCCATGTCGCCTCGATCCGCCACGACGGATCGATCGGGAATGAGTCGATGCCCAGGAAATGCTTGCGGCTCGGCGCATCGCTGTCCTTGACCCGCAACCCCTTGCGGCCATCGCGATCGATCACGAAGAAGCTCGCGGTGCCAAAGCTCACCGTGGTCGGCGTGGCGTCGCCGGCTTTGACGTCGTCGATCAGGGTAGCCTCGTGCGCCGGCTTGCCGTCGATCAGCGCGCCGCTGTCGCTGGCCAGCACGAGATGTACCTCACCGTTCTTGGCCAGACTCGCTACACCGAGATGTGCGGGACCGGCCTTCAGCACGATGTCATTGTCGACGGCGCTGCCGATGCGGTTGGCGCCGTCCTTAAGCCACTCCAGACCGATCAGGCTCAGCCAGCCACTCGGCGCCGTCAGCCGCTCGACCCGGCCGGCGTGCCACTGCTCGATGCTTTGCTTGTAACTATCGGTGTCGGT
>DASZCB010000599.1:0-4647 GCA_035943575.1 Rhodanobacter sp.
CGAACTCATCAAGGTGGGCTGGGCGAAGTCCGTGATGATAGCGGCCGTGGGGCCGGCGACCCAACTTGTCGGGTCGGAGTGTGGCGCACGACAGACGAAAAAAAACGGCCGCACGAGGCGGCCGTTTTTCTGGAAACCAACGAAGGCTCAGTGACCCTTCGCGGCGTCCTTGGCTTTGTCAGCAGCGTCTTTCGCGTTGCTGGCAGCGTCCTTGGCGGCACTGGCAGCCTTGCTGGCGGCTTCAGCTGCATTGCCGGCGGCGTCTTTCGCCATCGACATGGAGTCTTTTGCCGTGCTGGAGCTGGCCGGGGCCATCGCGGATGCTGAGGCAGCAGCCTGCTGAGCCTGGGTGGCAGCCTGACCCGCTGCGGAGGCCGCAGTGGCAGCTTGGGTGGCAGCCTGCTCGGTCGCCGTGGTCGGAGCCTGAGCCGCAGCCTGCTGCGCCGTATCGGCAGCTTGCTGTGCGGTATCAGCCGACTTCTGGGCGTCTTGCGCGGAATCCTGCGCGCCGTTGCTGCAAGCCGCCAGCAACGCGACGAGCGCGGAGGCGAGAAGGGTACGCGTAAATTTCATGGTGGATCTCCTTTGCCGTGGAATGCCGTTTGGCCGTGTATTAATAACGCTTTCGTGGAAATTGCGCCACTTTTTTATAGTAGCGCTTCAGCGCGTATTAAAAACCGATTTAGCCAGCCGTCATGTGAAAGTCATGAAATGATCGTGTATTGATGAGCGAGAATCAGTCGAGGCACTCCACCGCAATGGCTGTCGCCTCGCCGCCGCCGATGCACAGGCTGGCAACGCCACGCTTGAGGCCGCGCGTTTTCAGGGCGTTGAGCAGAGTCACCACCAGGCGGGCACCGCTGGCACCGATCGGATGGCCCAGCGCGCAGGCGCCGCCGTTGACGTTGAGCTTGTCGTGCGCGATGCCGAGCTCCTTCATCGGCGTCATGGCGACCACCGCAAACGCCTCGTTGATCTCGAACAGGTCGACATCGGCCACTTTCCAGCCGGCCTTGTCCAGCACCTTCTGGATCGCGCCGACCGGCGCGGTGGTGAACCATTCCGGTTCCTGCGAGTGGGTGGCATGCGCCACGATGCGCGCCAGCGGCTTCAGTCCGCGTTTGTTTGCGTCGTCGGCCGACAGCAGTACCAGCGCGGCGGCACCGTCTGAGATGCTGGACGAGCTGGCCGCAGTGATGGTGCCGTTCTCCTTGCGGAAGGCGGCCTTCAGGGTCGGGATCTTGGCGATGTCGGAGCGGCCCGGTTGCTCGTCCGTATCCACCTGCACGTCGCCCTTGCGACCGCTCACCGTGACCGGAACGATCTCGCCGGCAAACGCGCCGTTCTGCTGCGCCGCCTGCGCGCGCTTGACGGACTCGATCGCGAACGCGTCCTGTTCCTCCCGGGTGAAGTGGTACTTGTCGGCGCACAGTTCACCGAACACACCCATCGCCTTGCCGTCGTACGGATTGGTCAGGCCGTCCCACGCCATGTGATCGACCAGCTGGCCGTCGCCGTAGCGTATGCCGGTACGTGCGTTGACCATGTGCGGTGCGTTGGTCATCGACTCCATGCCGCCGGCGACGACGACAGTCGCCGAGCCGGCCTTGATCAGGTCGTGGCCCAGCATGATCGCCTTCATGCCCGAGCCGCACACCTTGTTGATCGTGGTGCAGCCGGTGCCAGCCGGCAGGTCGGCGGCCAGCGAAGCCTGGCGTGCTGGTGCCTGGCCCAGGTTGGCCGGCAGTACGCAGCCCATGATCACCTCGCTGACATCGGCGGGGGCGACGCCGGATTGTTCCAGCGCGGCGCGGATGGCGGTGGCGCCGAGTTTCGGGGTGGGAACGCCGGTGAACTGGCCGAGGAAGGAGCCGATGGCCGTGCGCTTGGCGCCGACGATGACTACGTTGACATCCGACATGGGTAACTCCGCTGGAAGACTCGATGGGCGCGAACGCCTGACAGATAACCCCCGGATTATCGCAGCCTGCCGCGAGCATCGGCAAACGCCTGGCTTTCGAGCCGCGCTGCGACTTGCGCCCTGTTCCATGGAATTTCCGTTGTGCCAAGATGCTCGACAGGGACGTGCCAGGTACGCATTCGGTGCGGAAATGGGTGTGTTGACGGGGTGAATTATGAAAACGCTCGACTCGGGTTTGCGACGCCGTGAAATGGCGTGGCTGGTGGCCATGACGCTCGGACTGAGCGCTTGCGGCGGCGGTGGCAGCAATGTCAGGCCGACGGTCCCCGCGGCACCCGCCGCGCCGCCGCCCACGTCGGGCACTCAGCCACCACTGAACGCCCAGCTCGCGATCACCCATGCCGACGCGGCGCACAGTCAGGGCTATACCGGCGCCGGGGTGACCATCGGCGTGGTCGACAGCGGCGTCATGCGCAATCACCCGACCCTGGCCGGGCGCGTCACGCAGGAATTGATCTACGTCGATCCTGCCACCAACAACACCGCTATCGACGACGTCGTCGGCCACGGTACCTGGGTATCGGAGATTGCGGCAGGCACGCCGTCAGGCCAATTCCCCGGCGGCCTCGCGCCCGGCGCCAGTCTGGTGTCGGCGCGCATCATCACCGATGTCGAACCGAAAGACGACGGCTCGGGCCAGGGCAATCCGGTGACCGCCGCCGATGCCAACTTCTTCGCGCAGACCCTCAATCCGGCGCTGATCAATGCTGGCGTGCAGGTGATGAACAATTCCTGGGGCGGCATCTACTGGGACACGACCAACGCTTCGATCAATCAGGCCTTCGCCCAGGCTTACCAGCCGTTCGTGGTGCAGCATGGAGGCCTGGTGGTGTTCGCCGCCGGCAACGATTCCAAGAGCGATCCCAGCGACATCGCCGCGCTGCCTAGCGTGGCACCGCAACTGGGGGCTGGCTGGCTGGTTGCGGTAGCTGTCGACAGCAATCATCCCGGCCAACTGGCGAGCTACTCGAATGCCTGCGGCAAGGCGATGAATTATTGCCTCGCCGCGCCGGGCGACGTGGTCGTCCTCGACAAGAACGCCACTGCCAGCGGCACCCAGACCTACTGGGCGGTTAGCGGCACTTCGTTTGCGGCGCCGGAGGTATCCGGTGCCGCCGCCCTTGTGTGGCAGGCCTATCCATATTTCAGCAATGACCTGGTGCGGCAGACTCTGCTTGGCACCGCGGATGATCTTGGTGCTCCCGGCCCGGACAAAGTATTCGGTTACGGTGAACTGGACGTCGGCAGGGCGGTGAACGGGCCGGCGAAGTTCGACTGGGGCGACGTCACGGTGAATTTCACGGGTACGTCCAACTGGAACAACCCGATCTCCGGTGCCGGCGGCCTGATCAAGCAAGGCAGCGGCCTGCTTGCGCTGAACGCGGACGCCAGCTACACCGGCCTTACCCAGGTGCAAGCCGGCACGCTCACAGCCAAGTCGTTGGCATCCAGCGTCAGCATTGCCGCACAGGGCACGTTGAGCGGTACGCAGAAGATTGGCGGCAGCGTCACCAACCTCGGCGTGCTCGGTGTCAGTGGCAGTGACGTGACCGTGGCTGGCAATTATGTTCAGCAGGGTAGCAGCCGGCTGGCGGTGTCGCTGGGCTCGGCGTTGCGGGTTGCCGGCACGGCCAGCCTTGGCGGTGGCGACCTCTACGTGATCGGAACCAATCAGGGTTACGTCGTCAATTCGCATACCGATGTGCTCAGTGCTACCGGCGGATTGAGCGGCACGTTCAGCGCGCTGAACAAGGCGAGCAACGTCACCCTGCTCAGCGCAACGCTCAACTACGACGCCAGCAGCGCCTGGCTCAACGTGGCCCAGGTACAGGCCACGGCGGTGCAGGGCATGGCGTACACCGCGGCTTCGTATAGCGCCGCTCAGCGGGTGGATGGTGCGTTCGGACAGATCAATGCCCAGCTCGGCTCCGGTACCTCTGCCAATGGCGCCACGCCGATCGCGACGGCGTTCGTCGTCGGCGCGGCCAACCTGCAGCAATCAGCCTCGCTGGCCGCAACGCAGCGTTCGCTGGAGAGTCTCTCGGGCCAGCTGCACGCGGCCAGTGCGGCGATGACGTTCGAGGCGATCGATGCGGGAACGCGTGCCTTGTCCGACCGTTTCGACAGCCTGCTCGATGTGCCGAAGGCCGGCGGCTGGATGCAGAACCTCGGCTATCACGGCGGCATGTCGCGCAGCGGTTACAGCAATGTCGGCTACGACCTCAGCGGCGCACTGGTCGGGCAGGACTATCGCATCGGCAGCAACGGTATCGCCGGCTATGCGCTGAGCCAGAGCCAGGGCCTGGGTCGGCTGGCTGAAAGTGCGGATCAGGGCCACAGCCATGCACTGGAAGGCATGCTGTACGGCGGAGTGATTCGCGGTGCGTGGTACACGATGGGTCGCTTCGGCATCGGCAGCTATCGTGAAACCATGCGGCGCCAGCTTGAGCTTGGCGATCAGTTCGCCGGTGTGGCCAGCGACGTCAACGGCCGCTATGGCGTGGCCTATGGCGAGAGTGGTTATCGCCTGGCGCTTGGTCGCACGCAGCTCACCCCGTACATGAACCTGCAATACGAGCAGCTCCAGCGCAGCGGCTTCAACGAGCTGGGCGCGTATGGCTTCGGCCTGAAATCAGGTGCGCAGAACGCCGCGCGCTGGCAGGCCG